>JBNLCS010000678.1:0-4031 GCA_050303935.1 Bacteroidales bacterium | reverse complement strand
TTATGTTTTGTTGGGATGATAAAAGTTCCCTTCGACTGGCACACCTGACTTGCCATACGAATGCTGTTATGGGCAAACGAGTCCATAATTATTGCATCTTTACCTTGTATTAGTAATGGTAAAACGGATAAATGGGCCAGGGTAACAGTTTGTGAGATAATATGATGGCCGGGGAATATTTCAGGCAGAAGTTCTTCAATGTGTGTATATAGCGCAGATGACAAACCAGCTCTGGAACTTGGGGTTTGGGTCCCATATTTTTTTACAGCTTCAATTGACGAATTAATAAGGTCAGGGTGAGTTTCCATGCCCAGATAACTACAGCTTCCAAAATGTAGTAATTCTCTTCCGTTTACTGTAATGTTACGTCCATTAAACGGCTCGTCTTCAATATATTGAAACATACTTCCAATTTCACGCAACCTACTTGTTACCTCAAAAATCCCAGATTTCAGATCGTTCGTTAATCCATTGTTTGCCATTCGTTTTGTATCCATGTTATTTCATTTTAAAAATTTCCACACCTTGGGTATTTTATAGTTTGTAATTTTTTTATGACACCATTCTTTAAATGATTTAATATTTTTGTCATCAGGATTTTTTAGTTCTATTTCGGCACATACTATGTCGCCTTGCAACAAAGAATTTTCTTTGAACACCTTAACGTGTTTCACATTTTTGTTCATCAACAATAATCTTTCTACCTCTTTCGGATATACATTGTTCCCGGCAACATTCAGCATATTTTTTTTTAATCCTTTAAAATATATATTCCCTGTTGCATCTTTCATTCCCAGGTCGCCAGACTTTAACCATCCGTTTTTTAACACATTGAAAGATTCTTCCGGATTATTATAGTATCCTTGAAAAACATTATTTCCCTGAATATAAATTTCTCCAGTTACCCCGGTTTTACATTCATTACCATTTTCATCAATAATTTTAACTTCACAATTTTTAAAAGGCTTCCCAATTGATTCCGGGTCAATAACAGTCCCTTTCATATTTAGTGTTACACCTGGGGAAGCTTCGGTAAGGCCATATCCTTCGCGGATCGTTTTACCGGTTTTTTTAAAAAAGGAATCGTAAATTTGATAAGGTAATTTTATACCACCAGAAATAAGGTCATTAACGTTTTTCAGAATATCGGTTACTCCCGGTATACGCATTAATAAATAGTAAAATGAAGGAACAGAGAGTATATAATCGACCCGTGTGTTTTTAATGGCGCTGACCAGTTCATTCATCCTTTTGAGGTTCATATCAGATATATATAAGCTACATGCTTTGTAACTTGGAAGAATTAATCCATAAGCCAACCCAAGGATATGATGAAAAGGTAACAGTGCACAAATAACATTATCAGATGAAATACTTTCAAATTCCGAATACATTTCAATGGAAGACAACAGGCTATTTTCAGATATCATGGCAGGCTTGGCAGTTCCATTTTCTGCATTTGTATACATCATAATAACGATGTCATCCAGTTTTGAATGGATTATCATATTATTTGATGTTGTCCTGAAAATAATTTCTGCATCGGTATTAAATTTTACATTGGTGTTATCCAAAAGAATAAATGCCGCCGGATCAATTTCTTCAATAACTTCAGTTAACTCTAATGCCTTTATTTCAGGATTTATAATAACTGCAATTTTTCTACTTTTAATGATAGCATAAAATGCAATAAGCGTTTTTAAATGATTATAAGCGGTGAGCAATACAAATGGTGAATCAGATATATATTCTTTTTCAAGGAATTTTGTCAACGCATCAATTTCGCTAACAACGTACCTGTTATCATAACGGTTTCCCTGAAAATATAAATGTTTAATATTTATATTTTCCGTTAAATTTTTCATGGAGTTTTAATATGAAACAGATTTTTGTTTAATTGTTTCATATAAAATATCCATGAATTGTTGTGCGCTATTTACGTTCATTAAATGAAGCGGTAGTTCAACTTGCAGCCTATCTTCCAGTTCAGCAAATAATTCTACTACCTGAATGGAATCAATAGAGAGTTGGTCTTTTAACTCGCCGTTTAAATCAACGTTTTGTACCTTTTTGTGTGTGACTTTTTCATAGGCCTCCAATACAATTTTCAAATAGTCTTCTTTCATAACAAACAGTTTAAAGTTAATAAAAAGTGGGTTATTTATTTGGAGGTTTAGTATGTACCTTAAAAGTAATAAAAAAAAATTATAATCATAATAAATATTTTGATTTTAATATCTTTTTAAATTTTAATTAAAAAATTGAATATGACGAATATAAAAACTTCTTCTATTTCATCAACGAGAAATTTTTTTATTAAAAAAAATAAAATATTTTTGTCACAAACACTAACTTCTTAGTTATGAGGTTACCTATCTTTTATAGAAAAAAACTACTGCAATGAATGAAGAAAAAGCTACTGTAGAAAAAAAGACAGTAACACGTCCAAAGTCGCCTACATCCATGTATATAAACCTTATTGGTTTAATTACAATGACTATTGCCATTTTTTATGTTAAAGCAAAAAAGATAACTCCTTTAAATGGCTCATTTCTAGTTATAATGTCAATTATTATTCCAATTGTTTTGTTGGAATTTATTTTTTTAAAACCGTATAAAAGGGAATCTACAGGACTAGATTTTAAATCAGGCAACCAAGTTGATATCAACAGGGTAGTGGTAAAATTGCTGGGTTTATATTTAACACTTGGTTTAATAACATTGTTGTACCTGTTTTTTCCTGTTTATAGGAATAATTATTATGATATTTACTGGCTCTTTATTAAAAAAGCTATTTTACCTATAATTCTTATTGGCTCAATTCCGTACTTTATTTTTATGGATAAGTTTCTTAAAGAACCGAAAGAAACTTATTACAATGCAGGGTTGATTTTATTAGGAAGATGGAAAGAAGTGGATACAGCGGATTTCAAAAACCATATGCTTGGTTGGTTGGTGAAGGCATTTTTTCTCCCTATTATGGTAGAAGGTGTGGTTAATAATATTGGATATTTTCAGGGTGATTTTATTAAAAACTGGTTTTCAAATTTTAATGATTTTTTTAATATTACAAAAACATACATTTTTACCATTGACCTCGCTTTTGTTACCATGGGTTATTTAATGACCCTTCGGATTTTTGATTCACATATTCGTACCGCAGAACCTACATTTTATGGATGGGGTGTAGCATTGTTGTGTTATCCTCCTTTTAATAACCAGCTACATCCGTTATATATTAATTATAATGATGGTTTTGAATGGAATAATTGGTTATATAATAGTGAATTTATTTACATTATTTGGGGTGTGGTCATATTATTTCTTTTTGGGATATATGTGTGGGCAACGATTCCATTTGGTATAAGGTTTTCAAATCTTACGCACCGGGGAATATTAACGAATGGACCGTATCGCTTTATGAAACATCCGGCATATGTAAGTAAAAACCTTGCATGGTGGTTAGTTTCTGTCCCATTTATATCAAAGATGGGAGTGGTGCCTGCTATATTTAATTGTTTGGCTTTGCTGATATTAAATTTCATCTATTTTCATCGTGCACGTACTGAGGAAAACCATCTTTCAAAAGATCCAACCTATATACAATACGCTACTTACATGAATGAAAATGGGATATTCAGAAAATTATTCAGGAGTGTACCATTTTTTAGGTATAAGCCGGAAAAATATTTAAATGTTCCAAAGGAGGTGAATATTCAAAAATAATTTTTTATTGAATTCGTTTGTTAAATAAATGATAGTTTTATTGGCTTTTTGTTTCAAAATAATTTAAAGGGTTACCTTTGCTTAACAATATACAATAGAACATGCATAAATTTCTGATAATTGCACTGGTTTTAACTTCATTTAAATCTTTTTCCCAGCAAGGTGAAGGCGGGACCCCTTTTTCATTTAATATGGTTAAATTGAAATCCGGTAGCCTGGACCCAAGTGTTCCAATGGGACAGGTTATTTTAAGACCTGTTGATAATGAAAGAGAAAGGTTTGTCACGGATTCTATGAATTATAGT
>JBNLCS010000677.1:0-7127 GCA_050303935.1 Bacteroidales bacterium | reverse complement strand
CCAGATATGAGGATAAAAACCACGATGGGATTATTAACGAATCTGACCTTGTATATTTGGGAGACCTTAATCCTGACCTTATGGGAGGAATAAGCCCTCGTTTACAAATAAAAGGATGGACATTTAATATGTTTTTTTATTACAAAGTTGGCCAAAAAATTATCAACCAGGCCCGTATTGATCTTGAAAAGATGTATGATCATAATAATCAAAGCCAGGCAACCAATTGGCGATGGAGAAAACAGGGAGATACCACAGATATACCCCGGGCCCTTTACAATAGGGGATATAACTGGTTGGGATCAAGCAGGTTTGTTGAGAAAGGGGATTTTATTCGCTTGAAATCTGTATCATTAACCTATGATGTAAATGACCGGATATGCCAAAAAATATTTTTGAAGGAAATGAAAGTGTTTGTTTCCGGGTATAACTTGTATACTTGGACCGGCTACACCGGGCAAGATCCTGATGTTGGACTTCCCACCAGGCCGGACAGCTTGCCCAGGGACGGCAGTAGGACACCTCCAAGTATACGATACACGTTAGGAGTTAGTGTGAAGTTTTAACGCTACTTGGTTTACATGAATTATGAATGAAAACAATTAAAAATATTTACGAATGTACTCAATAATCAAGAACAGGAAATCAAAAATCACGTATCTTTTACCGGTATTAATATTTTTTCTTTTCCTTACGGCTTGTACAGAATGGTTGTCTATTGAACCACAAGGCAGCCTGGTAGAAGAAGAATTTTGGACCAAAAAAGAAGATATCGAAGCTGTGTTGGCAACAAGTTATTCTAAACTCAAAAACACGGTTGTACCATCTTTTATATGGGGTGAGCTCAGGGCCGATATAGTTTCTTTTACAGGAACTGATTTTGCTGATTATCAAAAAATTGCAGATGTGGATATTCGGCCAACCAATGGAGCGATTAAATGGAGCGATTACTATAATACTATAAATATGGCCAACACAGTGCTGTTTTATTCCCCTCAAATGCAGGATATAGATGAAAGATATAACGAAGAAGTTAAAAATGGAATAGAAGCAGAAGCTATATTTATTCGTTCATTGTGCTATTTTTATCTTGTTAAGATATGGAAGGATGTTCCTTTAATATTGCAACCGTCAATATCAGACACCATGGAACTCTTCCCGGCAAAAAGTACAGAACATGAGATATTAAACCAGTTAATAAATGATTTGGAGGAAGCAAAGAATAAAGCATTTGTTAATCAGTTAAGAAGAGAAAACGAGGACTTTTTTAGGGGAAGGGCCAACAAATATGCTATAACGGCTTTATTAGCAGATATTTATTTATGGAATGAACAATACGAAAAATGTATTGAAAATTGTAATTTGATTTTGTCGAGTAATTATTATACGTTGTTGCCTGTAACAAAGTGGTTCGAAATTTATTACCCTGGAAATTCAAGTGAAAGTATCTTTGAATTACAATATGATTATACCATAGAACAGGAAAACGCAATGTATGGTTATATATTTCCTTCAGTTAAAAGCACAAATATTAAGTTAGAAAGGAAGTCTGATTTATTCACAAGCAGCGATGTGCGTAAATGTGGTTCAAAAGGACCGGTTTGGAAATATCAGGGTTTGAAGGACTTTTCTACCTACAGGCAGAATGATGAAAAAGATGCCAATATTGTATATTATCGCCTGGCTGACGTATATCTGATGAAAGCAGAAGCCCTTACGGAACTAAACAAAATTAATGAAGCGAATGCATGTTTAAAAACAATATCAGACCGGGCAAACGCATTGTATATAAATGCAACCGAACAAGCCGATTTAAGATTAAGGGTACTTGATGAAAGAGCAAAGGAATTTGCTGTGGAAGGTAAAAGGTGGTTTGATATCCTCAGATATGCAAAAAGGAATAATTTTGAAAATAAAAGTTTTATAATAAACATGGTGCTTGCGAAACTGGATGTAAAACAAAAAGCAATTTTAAGACCCAGGTTGTTGGATACCATGAGTTATTTTCTTCCTATACCTGAAAGGGATATTTTGTCCAATCCGAATCTTGAACAAAATCCTTATTACGACCGGTAAAATTTATTTTTTAAAAAAATTAGTTATGAAAACAAAATTAGGTTTAAATAAAATCATTATTGGTAAGATATTAATTATAATGATCTTAATCGCCGGATGTGAAGATAAAGTGAAATATCTTACTATTGATTCTGACGAAATACAAATTTCAGAATATATTTCCAATCACGAAGAGTATTCGGAATTTGACCTGATGGTAAAGGAATCCCAAATCAGGGGGCTGTTAAGTTCACATGGCCCGTTAACTATGTTGCTTCCAACGAATGATGCTGTATTTGCATATTACGAAGAAAAGGGTGTGAATTCATATCTTGATTTTGACTCGGTTACCTTAGACCATATTGTAAGAAACCATATCGTTTTGACATATTTTGAAACCAATGATATTGGGTATGGGGCTTTGCCGGCAGTGAATGACCTGAATGATTATATTGTAACAGATTTTGATTCAATTGATATAGTCCTTAACATGCGTGCCAGGATTATTAAAAGAGATATAAAAAATCAAAACGGTATAACTCACGTTATTGATAAAATGTTAGATCCTATTGAAAAAACAGTTTTTCAGGTTCTTGAAGAAGATCCCGGATATTCGATTTTTAGCAAAGGACTTGAAATAACAAATATAAAAGACACGTTAAACATTATTCAAATACCTTATGGTAAAAAAGAACTTAGGAACAGGTTTACCATTTTGGCAGTACATGACACGGTTTATCAAAACAGGGGGATCAATAGTATTGAGGCATTGGTCGATTCTTTTTCAACAGAAGATAATAATGATGTTACAGATGTGAACAATGGTTTTAATCAATACATGAAATATCATTGTTTAACAGAAATGCACTTTCTTTCAGATTTTGGGTCAAAATTACAAAATTTTGCAGATTTATCAGTAGAAAACTTTGTAGGGATTCAAGCAACGGATGATTACATGATAAACAAGAAAGGGGGAAATTATACAAGTTTTTTTCAGGAAGATTGTAACATTCCTGCAAAAAACGGTGTGATTCACCCAATTGATGATATACTACCGGTTGTAGAAGCTACACCCATCGAAATTGAATGGGAAGTAACTGATCATTTTGATGTAATGCAGCAGGATTATTACCTAAATTATTTTACAAGGTTTACAGACGGGCAAAATCAGTTTGAAAATGTGAAATGGGACGGGGATTATTTGCTGTATTATTATAAAACAACATGGGGGCCACCAACCAGAGGTGACTGCTGGAGCATGAACGGTTTTTTCTGGATAGAAATTACAACGCCAAAAATACCCAAAGGGGATTACTTAGTGTCCGTAAAAACCCATAATGCGCCGGAAGCGCCAAACATGGTGGCATATTTGGATGGTGAACGGTGTGACTCGCTTGTTTTGGCTAATGAAAACCCAACCTACCAAATGGAATACTTTCCCATTAAAACAGTGCACTGGGAAGAAACCGAACATCATAAAATAAAATTGGTTACAATGGTAGGAGGGTTGATGTTCCTGGATTTATTTAAGTTTACCCCATTGGATGAATTATAAAAATATTGCTCATAAAATAATATTAAATACATTTAAAAGATGATTAAGTATCATTCATATACATGTTATATATATATTCTATTTTTACTAGGAATAGTAAATATACAACAAACGTATGCCCAGAAAATCAACGGTAAAGTTATAGAATCGGTTACAAATAAACCTATCGTTTCAGCAGCTATTATTGTACCGGCTACTGGTAAATATTCCCAAACCGATTCATTGGGGTTTTTTAGTATAGAGGTGCCGGATGAGAATGCCAGGATAACAGTTCAGTTGCCGGGATATCATGCAAGGGAATTATTTCTTAATGGAAGGAATAACTTAAAAATTAATATGATATCTGACAACGTAAAATCGAATGATGACATCATTCAGACACCCCTTGGAAATTATGCTGTTAAAGATCATAACACTGTAGTAAACAGGGTTTCAGCACGAAAGATGGAATTTAATGGTTTTACATCAGTTGACCAGGCAATTCAGGGTGACTTTGCAGGTGTTCAAGTAATATCCCAAAGTGGTATGCCCGGGGAAAAATCCTGGGTTAATATTCGTGGGTTGTCTTCAATATATGCAAGTAATGAACCATTGATTATGATTGATGGGATGATACATTTTACACACTATGCAAACAAAATGTTAATAGATGGTTATACGTTCAATCCAATGGATATTGTTGACATAGATGATATTACAGAAATTTCTGTTTTTAGTGACGGATTATCATATCTTGGTTCAGCAGGTTCAAATGGATTAATAGCCATAAAAACTGAAAGGGAAAGCGAAACAAGTACATCTATACAATTAAATGCTTATACAGGAATTGCTTTTAATTCAAAAAGGCTTGATGTGATGGATGTTTCTCAATATAGGCAATATTTCAGGGAAATAAATTCAGAAAATGGATATACCAATGAAGAGATTAACACCAATTGGCCTTGGTTAAATGGGGGAATTGCTTCAGAGGGATATTATAAATATAATAACAATACAGATTGGCAGAATGAAATTTTTGAACCAGCCATTTTGCAGAAATATCATGTTTTCTTAAAAGGTGGGGACGATGTGGCAACCTATAACGTATCAACAGGATTATTAAAACATAAAGGGACATTATCAGAATCCTCATATTTCAGGTATAATTTAAGAATAAACGGAAAAATTAATATCACAAAGAAATTTTCTGTAGCGCCTAACGTAAAATTGTCATTATCAGATTCATATTTGACCAAGCAAGGAAGTGATATTAAAACGAACCCTATCTTAGCATCACTTCTTAAATCCCCATTGATGGCACCTAATAAACGTGACCCTGAAACCGGAAAAGTACTTCCGGAGGTTGATGATGTTGGATTTGCCAATATAAGTAACCCTGTAGCCATTGTAACCAATGGTACGGGGAATAATAGAAATTATCATTTTGTCAGTTTTGCAAAGGTAAAATATGTTTTCACGAAAAACCTATCTATTGAAAGTGTAACAGGTCTGGATTTCAACAATGCCCGTGAAGATATATTCATTCCGGACATAGGAGTGGCCTCAGTGAATTTTATAAAAAATAGCCCTGGGGCCATGGTTGTTGAACACAGGTCTACTCAAAATCACACAACCATTGATTATAACAAAACATTGGCCGAAAAATATATGTTTAGATTTAAAGCGGGCACGCGAATTTTTGCAAACTCGTTTCATTATGATAAAAATATTGATTTTAATACCACTACAGACGATTTTAGAACTGTTGGTGGAGGAAGTTCGGAATACAGGTATGAAAAAATTTTAGAGGGTGAAAATACGGCTATGAACTGGATTTCATATTATGGAATAATTGATTTGGATATTTCTGACAAATATTATTTCGCTACCAACTTAAGTTATGATGGGAGTTCGGTTACAAATAAAATAAACAGGTATCATTTATATCCTTCTGTATCTTTAGCCTGGCGTTTATCATCCGAAGAGTTTTTAAGAAACTCGTCAGTAATTGATGATTTAAAATTACGTGCCAGTTGGAGCAATACTGGTAATATGTATTCCGGTATTTTTGATTATTCAAAACTTTTGTATTCCACTAGAAGACTAAATAAACCAGGGGTAATAGTGAGAGAGTCTATCCCTAATGAAGACCTGGATATGGAGCGTAAAATGCTTATTAATGCCGGGATTGACATCACTTTACAGAACCGTTCCACCAATATTAAGGTAAATTATTATTTATCAACCATTAATAACCTGATCATGCCACAGCAACTACAATCATATTATGGCTATACGGAATTTTATGACAATGGGGCTGTTATGAAAGGCAATGGATTGGAATTATATATAGATAAAAGTTTTTTGGTTAATAACAAAGTTTGTATGATCGGTGGGACTTTTAATATGGCGGATCAAAAAATTAGTAAGCTAAATTATATAAATGAACCGGATAAACCATTCACTATTTCAAGAGATGGTGGTGTTGAATACATACTTAAAGAAGATTTACCCATAAATACATTTTATGGATATGAAACCAATGGATTATACAGTGCAAATAGTTCGGTTATCGGCCCTAACGGGTTGCTAATGCAAGCAGGTGATATAAAATATACGGATCCGGATGGGAATAACATTATTAATGATGCAGATAAAAAAGTAATAGGTGACCCTAACCCTGATTTCTTTGGTAGTATCTTTGGAAACTATCAATTCAAACAATTTGTTTTTTCTGCAAACTTTAATTACAGCATAGGAAATGATGTTTTTAACTATACTAAGATGGTTTCACAGTCTATGAATACGTATGCAAATCAAAGTACAGATGTTATGGACCGGTGGCCATCAGGAAGTGAAATTCCAAGGTCTTCTTTATACGACCCTACTGGTAACACAGTATTTTCAGACCGATGGATTGAGGACGGATCCTATTTAAAATTAAAAGATATTGCAGTAAATTATGATATTCAGCGGAAAAGCAAATTGTATAAAAAAATGACTCTATATCTGATTGCTACGGAAATATTTACCCTGACTAAATATAGTGGTTACGATCCTGAATTCATGTATATGAATGATCCTTTTTACATGGGAATAGATTATGGGAAAATGCCACATGCGAGATCGATCATTATTGGGGTAAAATGTGAATTATAAAATGAAAATTAATAGTACGATGAGTAAATTTAATAAAAGCCTAAAGTTTTTCTTATTTTCAAGCTGTTTGATTTTAATAAGTATTTCTTGCAGCGAAAATTTTTTTGAAAAACAGTCAAACAATAAGATTACGCCAAATCAACATTATGAAACGTTGAAAGAAGTGGAAGTTGCATATGATGGGGCCTTTTCACTTATGCAGGAAACCATGATAAATATGGTTGTGATTGATGGGCTTAGGACTGATATGATGGCAACAACTGATTGGACCCCGAATGAGATGAAGGAAATAAACGATCAGGAAATTTCAAGTGACAATCCATTTACCGGTGCGTCTAATTTCTATAAGATAATTGTAAATACCAACGAAATTCTTGCC
>JBNLCS010000676.1:0-2339 GCA_050303935.1 Bacteroidales bacterium | reverse complement strand
AGTTACCCGCATATTTGATACAATATTACGTAGCCTAAGATTTTCATTCACCAACCTTTCATTTTCTTCAAGCAGATGAATATATTTTTTCAAGCGGGTGCTTTTGGAATTGACTGTGCTTTCAATCCGTTGAATAAAGTTTAACGTATTTGCACGATGGTATCTGTTATTTTGAACAAGGATAAATAATGCAAGTACTTCCAGTAATACAAACAGGATCCCAAAATGATACTTTAAAATAAATCTGAGCAGGTTTCTCCTCATAGCTAAGGCCCTGGTTTTGTTATCTCATCAGGAAGTTATATGCATCAACGTTTTTAAGCGCTATACCTGTACCTCTTGCCACAGCATGTAACGGATCTTCGGCCACGATAAACGGTATATTTATTTTGTCGGTCAGCCGCTTATCCAAACCACGAAGCAACGCCCCGCCACCAGCCAGATAAATTCCGTTTTTAACAATGTCAGCATACAGTTCAGGTGGTGTTTGTTCAAGCACGCCCATTATTGCTGTTTCAACTTTAGTAAGTGACTTATCCAGACAGTGGGCTATTTCCTGGTACGATACCGGCACTTCAGTGGGCAGCGCTGTCATTAAATTAGGACCACGCACATTAAAATCCCCCGGCGGTTCATCCAATTCAGGAAGTGCAGAACCAACTGATATTTTAATATCTTCAGCTGTACGTTCACCAATTTTGATATTGTGCTGATGCCTCATATAAGCCTGTATATCGGCAGTAAACCCATCACCGGCAATACGGATTGATTCATTACAGACAATTCCACCAAGTGCAATTACAGCAATTTCTGTGGTACCACCTCCAATATCAACAACCATGTTACCTTCGGGAGCTTCAACATCCAACCCAATTCCCAATGCTGCGGCCATAGGTTCATAGATCATGTAAACATCACGTCCTCCAGCGTGTTCAGAGGAGTCACGAACGGCCCTTATCTCAACCTCAGTACTACCTGAAGGAATACATACAACCATTTTTAATGCCGGAGAGAACATTTTTTGTTTTGGGTTGATCATTTTAATCATTCCCCTGATCATTTGTTCGGCAGCATCAAAATCAGCGATAACCCCATCACGTAATGGCCTCACAGTTTTAATGTTTTCATGTGTTTTACCATGCATTTGTCGTGCTGCGTTACCTATGGCAACCAGTTTTTTGGTCCCATTATCAATTGCCACTATAGATGGTTCATCAACCACTATTTTATCATTATGTATAATAATTGTATTGGCAGTTCCCAAATCGATCGCGATCTCCTGGGTAAGAAAAGAAAATAATCCCATTTCCTTGCTGTATTTATTTTTAATGTTTAAAGTGTCTTGTTCCTGTGCATACCATAGCCATTTTGTGCTTGTTGCAGTAATCAATTGAATCCTTATCGCGTATTGACCCTCCAGGTTGCACTACAGCCTTAACCCCTGCTTTATCAGCAATTTCTACACAATCCGGAAATGGGAAAAAGGCATCTGATGCCATTACAGCACCATTGAGGTCAAAACCAAAATTACCGGCTTTTTCAATGGCCTGCTTAAGTGCATCAACACGCGATGTTTGACCAACACCACTGGCACATAATTGTTTATTTTTTGCTAAAACTATTGTATTTGACTTGGTATGTTTTACCAATTTATTTGCAAACTCAAGATCTGTGAGCTGGTCACTGGTAGGTTCAATTTCTGTAACCGTTTTCATATCAGCCCTGTACTCCATGTTGGTATCCCTATCCTGCCATATTACACCATTTAACAATGTTCTATATTGTTTTTCAGGCAATTCCAAAGGTTTCCTGATTAAGATTATACGGTTCTTCTTTTTCTTAAGCACCTCAAGTGCTTGTTGGCTATATGATGGGGCAATAACAACCTCAAAAAATAGTTTATCAATTTCCAATGCTGTTTCCTTATCAATTTCCCTGTTTGTAATCAAAATACCCCCAAAGGCAGACACAGGATCACCAGCAAGGGCATCTTTCCATGAATCCAGTAGTTTTTCCCTGGAAGCCAGTCCACACGCATTGTTATGTTTCAATATAGCAAAAGTAGTTTCCTCAAATTCATCTATCAGGTAAACTGCAGCTTCAATATCAAGCAAATTGTTGTAGGATATTTCTTTTCCATGAACCTTATCAAAGAGCTCATCTAATTTGCCAAAAAAGACCCCTTTCTGATGTGGGTTTTCTCCATATCGAAGCACCTGGGCTTCCTGGATACTATTCTTAAGAGTGAGTGATTTATTTTCTTTATTGAAATAATTAAAAATATGTGTATCGTAATGAGATGATACATTAAAAGCTTCAAGCGCATAAGCATACCTGTC
>JBNLCS010000675.1:0-6460 GCA_050303935.1 Bacteroidales bacterium | reverse complement strand
TTTGGTGGACATATGTATGCAGCAGGTTTAACACTGAAACCTGAAAACGTAAACAAATTTATAAATAGATTTGAAGAATATGTATCATCCACCATCACGTCAGAACAATTGATACCTAAAATAGAGATTGATGCAGAGTTGAGCTTTTCAGAAATAACTCCGAAATTTTTCAGGATATTGGATCAGTTTAGGCCATTTGGGCCAGGTAACATGGCCCCTGTGTTTTTCACTGAGAATGTTTCCGATGTAGGCCGTGGTAAACTTGTAGGTGTTAATAATGAACATTTAAAACTCGACCTTATTCACGAGGAAAGCCCTTTTACACCAGTTACTGCAATAGCATTTGGGCAAGCACACCACTTTGATAAGATAAAAGAGGGGGCTTCTTTTGATGTTGCGTATTCAATTGTGGAGAATAGTTTTATGGGACGTACAACATTACAATTGATGGTGAAAGACATTAAATTTTAATGATGTATTTCCGTTGTTCTCATTTTACCCTTTTTTCAATATATTTTGAGTTTAGTGTACGGAGAGTGCCCATATAATCCATTTTTAGTTCAACAAGATCACCAACTTTGTAATTTTTTTTGTTTTCACCCAAATCCACTACCAGCATATCTGAGCTTGCGCCCACAAAACTCAATGATTTATCAACCGGTTCAATATGGCTTTCTTCAACATCAAGTAAACCAATATCAATAATGGCCCGGTACGTTTTTTGGCCAATCATTTTTTCATCAAAATCAAAAGAATGTCCCTCTACGTTTGTACCCATTTCACCAATAGGTACCACTGGTTTTTCAATGAGTTCTATAATTTCGGTATACAGCCTGAAAACATCTGTTTTCATATTTTTAAGGGCTTTGTTATTATATACGTCTGTGCCTAGAAACAAAGTTTCACCTACCCTGAAATGATTGATCCCTTTGGGCAGGAGCCCTTGAAAGATCAGGGGGATGGTTACAGAAGAACCACCGGAAACGTAGGGTATTTGTTTGTTAAAGCGGGCTTCAATCAACTGCTCATATAAACTTAACTGGATGAGTTTGTCATGGTTGGGAAGCACACCATAAAGGCATGACAAGTTTGTTCCTATACCAACTACTTCAATATTACTAAGGTTAAAAATCTTTTCATAAAAAGCTATAAAATTCTCACCCATTACACCCTCTCTCAATTCACCAAGTTCGATCATTATAATCACCTTGTGGATTTTTTTCTGTTTTTTTGCTTCTTCATTCAATAGTTGAATGGTTTCAGATTCAGTATTCATGCTGATATCGGCGTATTTAACAACACTTTTAATCGAACGTTTCGCGGGTGGTTTTATATAAAAAGTTTCTATTGTTGGGTTAAGTGATTTTATAGTTTTAAGGTTTGAAACCCGGGAATCACTTATTTGTGTGATTCCCATTTTTAATAGTTCAGTAAGGTATGCCTTGTTTCCACATAACAGCTTTGATACTACAGTCCATTTAATGTTATGTTTGTTAAACAGTTTTTCAAGAAATTCAAAGTTGCTTTTAAGTTTTTTTGAATCTAATGTAATAAAAGCCATTATTTGTTAATTTTTTATGAGCCTCATCTCGAGGTATTTGTTTGTAAAACCTACTTTTTCGTATAAAAATTTTGCAGGATTGTCGGGCTCAACGTGAAGGGCAATATTCCCATTGGCAAGTTCTATGGTTTGTCCCATTAAATGTTTACCAAGTCCTTTACCCCTGTGGTCCCTATGTGTTGCAATGTACACTAGGATGTTTTCCGGTATATAGTCTTTCATTCCAGTTTGGTTTACTACCACAGCCCCGGTAATGGTTGTATTATCGTAAGATACTACTATGAAGCCACCAAATGATGGTGATACTTTTAGTGCGTAATCCACTGCCTTCATAATATCATCTTTTGGGTCACCATAATGGTCTAAATGTTCAAATAAGAAATCAACAATTTGTTGTTTTTCTTGTAAATCAGGCTTGTTTGTTACGTTAAAAATTTTTGTTTCAATCATAAAACCAATTATTTGTTAATAATTGCAGCATTATAAGAAAGTATTTTATCTATGCAAATCTTTTTTTTAAAACTTGTTCCAATTCGAGAAGTATGTTTTTCCAGTGGGCTATTATTTCGTTACGCTGATTATTATCCTGTAATTTTTCCTGGTGAAAAGAAATGGTGGAGTTTTTATTATTGCTAATAAACCGCAATTGTAAAATTGATTCGTTCGTCCAATTTGCTTTTTTCCATTTCATCCTGAGGTGTGATTGCGGAACAAATGTGGTTATGGTGAAGGAATTCTTATTTGCGAGGGAATGGGGCTGGTTTATTTCAAGTTTATCAGGACTTATTTTGCCTAGCCAGATATGTAATCCTTTTTCAGAGAACATGAAGTTCCATAAATCGTGGTGCGATATATCAAAGGTTTTTCGCACGCCGGCCTGATATCCGGAATCTTTGGTTTTTCCTACTTCTTTCATTGCAAATGGTTTATATGGTTTCGAAATAGTTTGCTAAGGTAGGAATATGGTTGTTGGATGTCAACCTAATATTATATATAATTGTGCCGGAGAGAAATTGTTCAGGCTAGTGTTTTAACAAGAGAAGCTCGTTAACTCCTTTATTGTTAAGTGTTTTGTGATATACAAAACAGTTTTTTGTGTAGAAATTTAAAAGATCAGGATCTTCAATAGTTAACCAATAATTTTGCAGGGGATTTAAGCTAAACAGGCTTTTTAACCAATAAGAACCCAGTTTCCTGCCTCTGTATTTTTCGTCAATAAACAAGTAACCAATGTATAAGTAGTTTTTTTTAATCCATTTATTTGCTTCTTCCCTGGCATATTCCATATCAGGGGAAACCTCTTTAAATATCAGTCCGCCACCTATTGCATAACTATTTTCCCGGATCACATAAATAGTTGTTGTTGATTTATATTTTTCCCATTCTGGCTGGATTGGTTCTCTCCAGTCTTTTGGAAGTATGTTCCAGAATATATCAGGATTGTTGGTGATTTGAGCAAATTCCATTGAATTATTTATACGTTTTGTTAAAGCAACCCCCAGGCCCATAATTTATCAGAATCTTCCTGCCAACGGTCGCCGATATCTGTGCGGTAGTATGAATGGTTGATAAGGACATTGCTTATACGGTTGTACATTATTTTTTGTGCATCCCGCATGGTTATTCCTGTGCCTGTAACCAATAATGCAATTCCCGAATCGCCGGTTATTAACCATTGGTTGTTTACATTTTTTAAGTGCATAGGGTGGATGCCTTCTTTCATGGGCTTTTTGAAAACAACTACTGCATCTTTTGAAAAAAGGTTAAATGTTTTTTTATCGTCAAATGGGAATGGGGGGACTACCATGAATGCGCCAACCTGGAAACCTTTCTTTGTATTAATCCTGAAGTTATTCCCAGAAGCAATTTTATAAAACATTTCTCCCATAGGTTCAAGTATACCTGCCCTTTGAATGAATATTTGAGGGTAACCAAAACGCGGTGTAAATTCAAGCGGATAGATTCCGTTATTGTTAACAATACAGTTTATATCTATATGTCCTACAAAGCTGTTGTCGGCTAGTGTTTTTTCAAATTTTTTTAATGTGGCATCAAAAATGGGGCTGTCGTTTGTCCAAAACATACTGGTACCCATTTCACCGGTTGAAACACCTAGCTCTTTGGGGAACAGTTTTTTATGCTCGAAAGTAATGTTGATGGGCTGTAAAAACTGGTGTCCGTTGAAAAAGGCTGCAACACTCACTTCCACTCCATTCACTTTTTTCTGAAGCTGAAATGTGCCCATGGAGTCTCCCCAAGTCTTCTGATATGCCTGAAGAACCCTTTTTACATCGTCACCGTCATCGTCCTTACCTACAAAAAGCAAGTGTTTGTTTTCCTGCATTTCTCCACTGGGCTTAATCACGTAAGAATTTGGGTTTTTTTCTACGTAACTAATGGCATCATCAAAATGTTCAAACTCTTTATAAGGTAAGATTTTGACTTTATGTTTTTTCATTTCATCCTGTCCAAAAGTACGATCAAGTTCAAGCTTGTCAGAGTATTCTGTGCCCCCTATTACCAGGTTGCCTTCACGTCTTAGTTTGGCAGCAATTTTACCATATCCCGAATAGTCAAATATGATCAAATCTGCCCAGCTAATGTGCTTTTCCCAGTTGTTTACTTTCTTCACAAAGCCATAACCAATTTCTTTATATGGTTTGGTTTCTATGAAAAACTTTACGTTGTTGCCCTCATTTTGTATAGCATAAGCTATATCAAGCGATTCTCCCCATTTTGATATAATGAGAAAATTCTTTTTTCCGGATGAATTTGTTTTCAATTATATTTTAAAAAATAAGCATGCAAATATCGGTATTTTTTTAATACCACAATAGTTTGTCATTTTCTTTATTTGCAAATAATACATCCTGTTTGAAAACGAATTTGTATTTGCCATTAAACTCTCGCTCAAGCTGATGGGTCTGTATTCTGTCAGAAGGGATAAGTGTAATGTCTTTACCTTTATTGGTAATGGTGATCTTTAATTTATCGAATTCCGGGGAAGTGTTATTCCATCTATAATATAGCACGCCTTCTTCACTAATGGCATACTCAAGTTCAGGAGCTTCATTTTTATATAAATAATGATTAAAGAACCAGTTATAGTCAGTTTTCGTTTTTTCGTTAACAATTTCAATAAACTGATCTGTTGTTACAGTTTTATATTCATATTTCTGATAAAAAGTTTTTATAATATCGAAGAACATGTCCTCATTATTAATTTGTGTACGGAGTGAATGTAGTATCCACGCCCCTTTAACATAAACATCGGAGCTTTTTTTGTAGTGAAACCACCGTCTGTCGCTTACGCCAACAACCGGGTACTTATTTTTTATAAACCATTTGTACAATAACAGGATGTTCTCATATGCCGTTTTATCAATTTCTTCTTCATAATAGAGGGCTTCGGAGTAAGTGGCGAAACCTTCCTGGATCCAAACATGTGCCATATCAGCAGCAGAAACACTGTTTCCCCACCATTCGTGGGCTACTTCGTGTAGTATTATGTAATCCGTATTGTTAAAATTATTTTTATAACCATTACCATAAGCAATGGCTGTTTGGTGCTCCATTCCGGCATATGGCGACTCAATTAATTTAAATCCATCTTTCACCCAAGGGTATTCGCCAAATTTTTGCTCGTAAACATCAAGGATTGGTTTTACCTGTTTAAAATGTTCTTGTGCTTTTTTTATGTTTTTTTCCAATACAAAATATTGTAATGAAACCTTGTTGCCGTTAATGGTGGTATAAGTTTCGTTGATTTGATGAAAATTTCCGATATACAAGGTAACATTGTAAGTATTTATTGGGTAAGACACGTACCAGTGAAATGTATTTTTCCCGTTTTTAGTTTCTGTATTTTCCAATTGACCATTTCCAACTGCAATTAATCCTTCCGGGACAGTATAATGCATTCTCATGCTGTCAGGCTCATCATTGGTGTGATCTTTAAGTGGCCACCAAATGCTTGCACCGTCTGATTCGCATGCAACACCTGTCCAAGGTTTCCCTTTCTTCTCTTTCCAAACAAAACCACCTATCCATGGAGGTTTTTTTGCTTTAACCGGTTTGCCTTGGTATTGAACAGTCAATGAAAAATTAGCGCCTTTTTTTTGCGGATAATAAATGTATATGGCACGTTCTTTTCGTCTGAAAGTCAATTTCCCGGATGGGTTCATTGAAGAAAGTTCTATAATCGTAAAGTTTTGGTGCAGGTCAAGTTGTAGTGTGTCAAAATTATTTTTTGCTACCGCATGTATTTCAACTATTCCATCAAGACTTTTTGTTTTCTGATCTATATTCAAACTAAGGTCATAATAATGCACATCATAACATGACCTGAATTTATTGAGTTGACCGAGTAATACAATCTCTTCGGTAAATTCTGGCATTTTGCCCTGCTTGCCCGGGTTATGGACTTGAAAATGAATGCCTGCAATTCCACACGACTGTAAAATGATGATAAAAATAGAGGCATTTATAAGTAATATAACTTTTTTAAATTTCTGCATGTTAATTAGGGTTTAAAACAAAGATCTTCGGGTTGGTGTGCTATTTTTTGGGCACCGTTTGTACGGAGCGTGTTTTCATCGCGATAGCCCCATGTAATACCAATGGCAAACATTCCCGCGTTTCGGGCAGTTTGCATATCTACATCTGAATCACCCACGTATGCAATATTTTCCGGTTTAACACCGATCAGTCCGCATATTAATAGAGCCCCTGTTTTATCAGGTTTTAGAGGTAATTCAGGTTTTGATCCAAGTATATAATCAAAAGTATTTTTTCCTAAAAGGGCTTCTACTATTTTAACAGTTATTTGATGATCTTTATTTGAAAACACGGCCAGTTTAAAATCGTTTTTATATAATTTTTCTATGGTTTGTTGTATAC
>JBNLCS010000674.1:0-2340 GCA_050303935.1 Bacteroidales bacterium | reverse complement strand
TTAAATGAAATATTAGTAAAAAGTACTTTTTCTCCATATATCCTGGTTACATCCTCTACTGATAAATAGGTTAACATAGTTGTGTTTTTTATGAATTGGCAAAGATATGAAAGTTATTAGAGAGTTGGGGGTTGAAACCTTCTACTATAATAAAATCAGTAAAAAAATTACATACCTTTCGCTACAATTTCCCGTGGAGCAAAATATCCCCAAAATATTTTGTGTTATAAATTAAACACAAACAAGCTGAAAGATTTTGCCGGCAGTGTATATTTAAAGGTTTTTCCTGATAATTTAGCTTCTTTTTCCTGTGGTGTTACTTTTTCAGGATTTTCCAGTGAATTATAATCCAACAGATTCGTTGAAGCCATCTCTATAATTTTTACAGAATTGCCTTTTACCCCAGATATATTTAACATTATTTCAACCTTTTTGACAGAAGTATTTATCAGTTTTAAATAACCTTCATTGTCTTCTTTATCAATAGTTGAACTGGCATACAAGCCATCCTGCCCTGTTATATCTTCATCATTTAACTTGACCGGTGTAACATGGGTACCTGCATGGTTTGAATACATTTTTTGAACATAATAATTTGGCGTGCCAAAAACATTCAGGTTATCAAACCAAATTAAATCGGGGCGCCATTGCCATGCTTCCAGGTGTGCAAAAAGTGGTGCATAAGATGTCATATGTACAATATCTGCATTTCTTTCCAGTCCTGTTAAGTATGCAGCTTCAGCGAGTGCGCTTAACCATGTGTTTCTGGAACTTGGATATTCCTTGTCGGGGCCGTGTGCGGCATATTCACCTGCAAATATCTTTGGCCCGGTCCTGTCATAGGTATCATACCTTTTAGCATTTGCCAGAAACCAATTCGGGTTCATATAATAATGTTCATCTACCAGGTCAACATCCATACCCGGTAACTTTGACCATAAATATTTAAACCTGTCATCATTGGGACTTGGCCCTGATCCGGATACCAACTTTATTTCAGGATATTTTTCCCTGATTTTTTGTACAAAAATAGTATATCTTTCCACGTATTGTTCTCCCCACTGTTCATTGCCAATGCCCAGATACTTCATGTTGAATGGTTTTGGATGTCCCATATCTGAACGTAATTTGCCCCATTTGCTGTTAACAGGCCCGTTTGCAAATTCAATCAGGTCAAGGGCATCCTGTATATACGGATCAATTTTATCTAAGGGAACTAATTCTCCTGTATTATACTGGCATGCCATTCCACAATTTAATATTGGTAATGGTTCAGCCCCCAAATCCTCTGATATGAGGAAATATTCATAAAACCCCAGGCCAAATGACTGAAAATAATCTGGTGTGTGCCGATTCATAAATTCAGTGTTCCACCTGTTCACAATGAGTTTCCTGTTTTCCAGGGGGCCTACTGTTTTCTTCCACTGATAACGCAGGGACAGATCATGGCCTTCTACTACACAGCCACCCGGAAACCTAACAAAACCCGGCTCCAGGTCGGCAAGCATTTGCATAATGTCACCCCGCATTCCATTCTCACGTTCTTTCCATGTGTCAGATGGGAACAATGAAATCATATCCAGGTCAATAGCCCCTTTGTTAAGGACCAGGATTTTTAATCTCGCGTTTTTTACGGTGCTACTGCATTTAAAATTTGCCTTGTACTGTTTCCACGTATCACTAAATGCTTCAATTTTTGTTTGTCCCAGAATATTATTTTCATCATCGGTTAGAAATACCCCAAGTATAGGGTTTTCACCACTAAACTTACGCGCAAATACGGAAAACCTGTACTCAAGGTTTTCTTTTACCCCCATCCCCCTAAAACCTTCATTATAAATACTATATGGTACTGAATTATTGTCATTAATTATACGGATAAACCTTGGGTTATCAGAATCTTCGTCCCCATTAAGAATAAAATGTTTACCGGAACTTCCTTTTTGTTTATCAACGTGCCATCCCATAAAAGGTTTGTAAAATTCAAATGAGCGATTTTTTACCAATTCAGCATAAATTCCCCCATCGCCTGCAAAATTTATATCTTCAAAAAATACCCCCCACATGGTTGGTTGAACTTCAAATAAAGGTTTGTTGAATAAAACATCTATCTTTTTCTGACAAAAAGAAGTCACTGAAATTAAAAGAACAAGTAATATTATTGATTTCTTCATACCGGAAGTTGATTTTCAGATTGTTTAAAATTTAATAAAAATTACAAGCGAATATAAAATAAAATATATTTACATTAAATCCTTTTTATTATTTTAAACATATAATTTCGGGATTTATAAAATAAGAACATATGAAGAAATACTTTATACCGGTTATTTTACTATT
>JBNLCS010000673.1:0-5233 GCA_050303935.1 Bacteroidales bacterium | reverse complement strand
TGTTGTTATTTGAGGGGCAAAAATATGATTTTTTCCGTAAGATATATAAACCTCTAAAAAGAAAAGATTAGATCATTGGTTCAATTTTCAAAATACTCATAAGCATCAATTATATCAAGATAGACCCCGTTAAATCCTGCATCAAGAATTTTCTTCAGATACGATTCATTATTGCCAAAAATGATATCCTTCCATTCAGTTTGCCAATATTTAACTTTGTAATTACCTTTCCACTCTGGATTTTCTTCATCAAGCCATGTCGGCTTATTGTTGTTCCAATCGTTGTCCCAATAGTAGCGGTAATCTTCGGCCTCACCAATTGACATATAACAAATGACCAAACGTTTTCCTCCATTATGTTTATTTTTCAACTCGTCTATTTCTGAACTGGAAAAAATATTGCCATCATTAAAGTACAGATCCATAATCAACAGGTCATAATTTGTGTTTGTGACAGCATTAATAAACTCAGTTTTTGTATTGAAATTTCCAGGATTAATTAAGTACAAAAAATTTTTTGCTTGTGACAAATTAGATATTATCAGGCTATTCTCGTTATTCACTGGAACAGGATATTGAGGAATATTATCTAGCTCACGGTGGTCCGCTGCAAGGGAAATAAAACCTTGCGCATTATTCAAATTATATGAATCATCCATTTTTGATGGTGTTGAACAATAATCAGTTACAAGAATGGTTTTCCCTTTGCTTGCCGATATTTGTAATAAATCAGTGAGATATTGGGATTCATCTACTGGTGTTTTCACATTATCATCGTCATATCCATAAAACAAATCTTCCTGTCCATTGCCGTCTATAGCATTCAAATATTCCAAATGTGGTTGTCCATCTTCATTTCCTGTAGTTGAAACTAATTCAATACCATTTTGTGGGATCACGATAAAGCCAGGATTAATACCTTTTGAATAATAACTTATAGCGATTACAAAATCACGCATTTCTTGTCTAAAATTTATATCGTTTGTTTCTATTTTATCATTTTCATCACTACAGGATGCGAATAAAATAATAAGCAATGCATATATTAGAAGTGATTTTTTCATTTATAAAATGTTGATTGGATATATTAATGCTTTACTAAGATATCTAATTAATTTTAGAATTCGAGTACTATTTCACGCTGTTATTTTGTTATATGTTGAAGTAGGGTTAATTTAACCTAAAATTATTATCTAGAATCTAAAAAATAAAAATGGAAGAACCAAAAATAGAATTACGCCATTTATTGCTTGAAGATTATGTTGGGTTGCGAAAGGCAATGAAAGAAGCATATCGTACTATGGGAGACGATCTTTGGACAGAATCTGATATTAAACGCTTGCTGAAAAAGTTTCCCGATGGACAGCTATGTATTTTAGTTGAAAATGAAGTAGTAGCCATTGCCCTTTCCCTCATTATAGATTACAAAAAGTTTGGTGACAACCACACCTATGAACAAATAACCGGAAAATATACGTTTAATACGCACAATCCTGAAGGGGATGTCTTATATGGAATAGAGGTTTTTGTGCACCCCGGTTTCAGGGGTATGAGGTTGGGAAGAAGGTTGTACGATGCACGAAAGGAACTTTGTGAAAACCTCAATTTAAGGGCCATTGTGGCCGGTGGAAGGATACCAAATTATGGTAAATATGCAGATGAATTGCGCCCAAAACAATATATTGAAAAGGTTAAGCATAAAGAAATTTATGACCCTACCCTTACCTTCCAGCTTTCTAACGATTTTCATGTGAAAAAAGTGTTGCGTAATTATTTGCCCGGCGACATTGAATCACAAGATTATGCTACATTGCTGGAATGGGATAATATATTGTACCAGGAAGAGAATAAATTGATCAATATTCCAAAAACAGTGATAAGGCTTGGGGTAGTGCAATGGCAAATGCGTATATTCGATTCTTTCGAATCACTTGTTGAACAGATGGAATACTTCATTGATGCAGTAAGTGACTATAAGTCAGATTTTATTCTGTTCCCAGAGTTCTTTAACGCCCCGCTTATGGCCGAATTTAATCATTTGGGCGAGGCGAAAGCTATCCGGCACCTGGCCAATTTTACAATTCCTCTGCGTGAAAGGTTCCTGGAATTTGCAGTATCCTATAATATAAACATAATAACAGGTAGCATGCCTTTTGTTGAGGATAATAAATTATACAATGTTAGTTTTTTATGCAGGCGCGATGGAAGCTGGGATTCCTATTATAAAATTCATCCCACTCCTTCAGAAGTTTCTGCTTGGGGTATGTCTGGCGGAGATGTTATTAAAACTTTTGATACGGATTGTGGTAAAATAGGTATTTTGATATGTTACGATGTTGAATTTCCGGAACTGGCCAGGATCTATTCAAAAGAAGGGGTACAGATGCTATTTGTGCCTTTTTTAACCGATACTCAAAATGGCTACTATCGTGTGCGTAGGTGCGCGCAGGCCCGTGCCATTGAAAACGAATGCTATGTTGCTATAGCAGGCTGTATAGGTAACTTGCCAAGGGTAAACAACATGGATATACAATATGCGCAGTCAGCAGTGTTTACACCATCTGATTTTGCTTTCCCCTCTAATGCTGTGAAGGCAGAAGCAACACCCAATACTGAAATGATCCTGATAGCCGATATTGATTTGGGATTGTTAAAAGAATTACATGAGTTTGGTAGCGTGAAAAACCTAAAGGATCGCAGAACAGACCTTTACCGGATCAGCAATTTTTCCAATAAAGAATAATTAAAATCAGGTTACTCTTTGTTCTCCTGATTTTCAACCTTTATTGGAAAAGGCTTGGTAACTTCACCAGTATACAGTGATACATGTGGAAAAGGTATTTCAATGCCTTCCCTGGCAAATGTTTCTGTAATGTCTTGAAAAATAGCATTTCGTACTTCTACATACTTTGTTTTTTCGAACCACACGCCAAACAAAAAATCAATGCTACTTGCACCAAAAGTATTTGCCAATACCAGTGCTTCGGGTTCATCCAGGCACAAGGGATTATCGGCAGCTATCTTTCTCAATATTTGTTCAACTTTTTTCAGGTTTTCTTTATAAGCAACACTCACGGTAATATCCATACGGCGTATAGGAAATTTTGTAACATTTATTACCTCAGTGCTTATAATGGTTTGATTGGGAATTCGAATAAGCAAATTATCAACCGTTTTAAGTTTTATTGATAGTAAATCAATGCTATAAACTTTACCCATGGTGTTCCCTATTTTTATCATGTCACCCAGTTCAAACGATTTTTCAGATATAATAAAAATACCACTCACAATATTGCCAATACTGGTTTGGGAGGCAATACCCAAAACAATCCCAAGGATTCCTGCAGCACCTAGTAAAGTTTTAAAAACGGCTTGTAATTGAAGGATATCAATACTAATTAGTATAAAAATTATTACACTTGTATAAATAATCGCCTTGTTTATAAGCATCTTCGATTGCTTGCTTATTTTTTTAAACAATACCCTGTTTATCAAAATAATTAGCAGATGAACAATAACATAAGTAATTACAAGGCTTAAACCTATTTTGGTTATTTTAGAAATGTTATCTTCTGTTAAAAATTCCGGCATATTTTAAAAATCAGTTAAAGATTTAAAGAAATAATAACTTTTTTTAAGTACCCCATCTTTATCTGTATTTCTGGGATGAGCAAGGTGCTTTGCATTTTGAACAAACGACGGCGTTTGTTTTGATATCATGAAATCGCTAACTTGGTTTTCACCTTTAAATTTCACTTTTATTTCATTTGTATATAAAACACCATTTGATAAGTACAGGTTAACCGCATCAAGTTGCAACAACAATCGTTGAAAATCGAGGGTTGTTGAAGCGTCATTAAATATTTTAAGCGTACATACTGCCATGTAAGACGGGATTTGATCAGGTAATAGGTGGGAATAAATGTTACCGGGGAGTGAATAACATAAAGAACCATTATCGGGATCGCCAAACCAGGTATTTGATAATTGCATAACAGGTATATCGGCCAATAAATTTTCTTTTTTTTGAATGCCCGCGTAAAACTGCACCCAAACAGGAATATTCACGAATAGTTCAATATGCATGGCAGGTAATAACTTAAAACTATATTGAGGCCTTACTACAACAGGTAAGTTTGGTAACGATGGTAATATATTTATCGTGTTGTTTTTATCGGCAACAACTACATTCCAATCCTCCATTTCTGAGGTGTCGCATGAAACAAACTCACAACCATTGGAAAGTTCTTTTGAACCTTCGTGCAGCAGCCACTCTTTATTTCTTTTTTTAATAAATATCTTTTTTTTACCAACGGCACAAACATACGATTTGTCCGTATCAATATTGTATTTTCCCCACATATTTCTTATACTATATTTGGCATCAATATTAAGTCTTAAAAAGAATATTTCAAAATACAGGTTTTAAAAATTGTAAAATATTAAGATGGAATATCATAAAGTTTCTTGTTTTCTCATTTAATATTCCAATTGCCTGATAATTAATATCCAAACAAAACCGGGTTTTAAAGAAGTTGAACGAGTTAATATATTCAGATTAAATATTTGTATCTTGTTCAACAATTTTTTTCAGAAGGATACAAAATCGAATAACAATTTAATAGCATTTAGGTATTAAAACGGGTAACCAATGGCAAGGTTAAAAACCAGGTTATTTTTTCTCCAATTTTTATTATTTAACCTAATATTTTCCATTTGCCATGTATTATCAAGATACGGTTTTCTTAACGGGGTTGCAAGGTCCAAACGCAAAACAAAATAAGAGACATCAAATCGTAAACCTATACCACTACCAATGGCCAATTGATCATAAAAAGAATCAAACTCAAACTGACCGCCCGAAACATCCTCATGCTCATTAACTAACCATATATTACCAATATCAGTGAATATGGCACCCTTGAAATATCTGGCAATAGGAAATCTATATTCAACATTCAACTCAATCTTAACATCACCCGATTGTTCAAAATATGGATTATCCAAGGTGCTTTCAGGACGCTCAAAGGTTCCCGGCCCCAACGATCTGGAAGGAAAAGCCCTGATACTGTTTGGGCCTCCTGCATAGAATTGTTTTATATAGGGCAACGATTCTGAATTCCCATATGGTAACCCAACACCTGAAAAACACCTGAAAATTACATGGTTTGATTTTAAAAGATGGAGATAATATCGGGTATCAATGCTTATCTTGGTGAATTGAGAGTATGTT
>JBNLCS010000672.1:0-5954 GCA_050303935.1 Bacteroidales bacterium | reverse complement strand
GTTTTAAACAATTTAATTGAACAGAATACAAATATTAGTAAAAAGCAAGTCTTAATTAATACGATAAGATCTGAAAAAGATGAAGTTTCAGATAGTTATTTTCTATTGGAAAATTTAGGTAAGTTATGGGAAAATAGTGTAAATATTAACTGGAACTCATATTTTGCCAATGAAAATAAAAACCGTATATCTCTTCCAACATATTCTTTCGATCACCAATATTTTAAATTTGATTTTAATAATACCAACATACCGATTAATACCAACAAGAAAATACAACGGCAGGATATAAACAATTGGTACTACTCACATTCATGGAAAAGAGCAAGGCTTCAGAACCATCCCATCGATAAAAAATTAAATATACTTTTATTCTTAAACGAAAATGAATTTTGTGCAAAATTTAAAGAAAAGCTTAAGCAAAGGGGACAGAATATAATAACTGTTTATAGAGGTGAGAAATATGCTAGAATTTCTAAAAAAAATTATACAGTTAATGAGATAGAAGATTATAATGCTTTATTTGAAGAACTCCGTTCAATTAATTTTTTACCTGATAAAATTTTACATCTGTGGAATATTTCAATTGATGATAAACGTCATTTGGATCAAATAATGGCAGCAAAAAATAATGGATACTATAGTCTGATCAATATTTCTAAAGCATTGCATTATAGTCTACAAAAAAAAGTTGATATATTAGTTTTTACTAATAACATGCAAGATGTTTTTGGAAAAGACATTATTTATCCAGAAAAATCTTTAATTCTTGGTCCGGTTCAAGTTATTCCCAAAGAGTTTCCAAATATTGGTTGTTGTTCAGTTGATATAGATTTATCCCATCACGATGCTGTAAATAATTCTAATGTGATAAATCAATTAGTTAATGAAATTTTTGGCAGTATTCACAAACAGAATATAATTGCTTACAGAGAAAACTGCCGTTGGGTAAAATCTTATGAACCCTTGAAAATTGATCAAAATGAAAGGTTGGTAACATGTGTTAAGCCTGGTGGTGTATATTTAATAACCGGAGGTTTAGGAGGAGTTGGCCTCATATTAGCTGAATATCTTGCTCAAACTGTGGATGTTAAATTGATACTTGTTGGAAGAAAAAGATTTCTTGCAGAAAGTAAATGGGGAGAATGGCTAGAAAATCACGATAGTAATGATAAAATCAGCAGACAGATTAGCGCTTTACAAGATTTGGAAAAAGTGGGAGCAGAAGTTATCTATATTTCTGCTGATGTCGCAATAAAAAAAGATATTGATGATTTATCTTCTTTTGTTACAAAAAAATATAAACGTCTAGATGGTATAATTCATGCAGCAGGTGTTGCTGATGGCCAATTAATTATTGATAGGTCTAAAGAATCTTCAGATCTCATTCTTGCATCAAAACTTGAAGGTACAATAAATTTGTACCATTCATTCAAAAGTAATTCATTAGATTTTTTTGTTTTATGTTCTTCGTTACAATCTTGTTATGGTTCAGTTGGTCAGGTTGCCCATTGTTCTGCTGATGCTTTTTTGGATGCCTATGCATGTTATTTGTTTTCTGAAAAAGAATTTCCGGTTATAGCAATTAATTGGGATGCATGGAATAACATTGGTATGCAAGCTATATTATCAAAAGAATTTGAATCGATTAAAGAGGTTTCTGAAGCAACAATAAATCCCTCTGAAGGAAAATTTATATTTAAACATATTTTAAATATAAACTTACCTCAGGTATTGGTTTCAACAAGGGATTTATATGAAATAATAGAAAAATACTTTAATTATGACCAGAAGCCTAATAATGATATTGAAGAAAGTAATTACAAATGCCTTTTACGCCCAGGGTTATCTTCTCAAATCATAAAACCTAAAAACATTGTAGAAAAGAAAATAGCAGAAATATTTAAAAGTATATTGGGTTTTGATGCAAGTATATTGGATAATTTTTTCGAACTAGGAGGTGATTCTTTAAAAGCTGTAATACTTGTTAATAAAATTCATAAAGAATTTAATATTAAGCTTCCAATTTCAGTTATTTTCAGTAACCCAACGATACAAAGTCTTTTACATTTTTTGCAAAAATCAGAGAAAGATGAGTATAGAGAGATTCCCGTTTCTGAAAAAAAGGAATATTATAAATTATCACCGGCACAAAAACGTTTGTTCGTAACTCAACAAATAGATACTAACAGCACTGCTTATAATATGCCTCAGTTATTTGTGCTGAAAGGAAAACTCGATGTTGATTTACTTAATAAAGCTTCAAATTATATTATTCAAAAACAAGCCAGTCTACGCACTTCCTTTCAAATTCTACATGGAGAGCCGGTACAGGTAATCCAGGAAAATGTATTCTTTAAGATAGATTATTTAGAATATGTAGAAATTCAGTCTGAAAACGATGAGGAGATTGAAAATTTGCTCAAGGATCTTGTTTATCCTTTTAATTTAAATTGCGCCCCTATATTTCGCGTAAAACTGATAAAAATATCAAATAATGAATTTCTGTTTTTTATGGATATTCATCATATCATCGGAGATGCAATGTCTATGGAATTATTGTTTGTTAGTTTCTTAAAATACCTTGATGGGCTAAAAGGCAATTCATTGAATATACAGTATTATGACTATTCGGAATGGTATAACCGTAGAAATAATAAGATAGAACTTGAAAAACAGGGTAAATTCTGGTTTGAACAATTTAAAAATAATATACCCAAATTGAAACACCTTTCTGAAACGGAAAAAAATATTTTAAATCATGAGTCAATTGTTATTAATAAATATCTAGATTTATCTATTGTAGAACAAATAAATAACTTTGTTATCAAGAACGAAATTACACAGTTTGTTTTTTTACTTACCGTAATAAATGTTTTATTATCAAAATATTCTTTCCAAGAAGATATAATAATTGGAATAACAAATTTAGGGAGAAACACTCCTGGTTTAGAAAATATTATTGGGATGTTTATTAATATGTTGCCTTTAAGAAGCTATCCGAAAAATGATAAACCATTTAATCAATTCTTAAGGGAAGTAACTGAAAATGTCCATTTAGCACTTGAAAACCAAGAATATCAGTTCGACGATTTAGTTGATACTTTGAATATTAAGAGGGAAATCAATAAAAATCCATTGTTTGATGTGGTGTTTAGTTATTATGAAATTGGTGATAGGATCAGTAATGATAGTCAAAAATTATCCGGTTTAGTTATTAAGCCTTTAAAGGTTGGGAAAAAGGAATCAAAGTTTGATCTGATTTTTGATATAACTAGGAGTAACAATAAAATTGATTTAAAGATTGAATATAAGAAGGATTTATTTGAACAGGACTTAATCTGTAAAATGTTTGACCATCTTGGAATTATAATTGAAAAGGTTTTGCACGACCCTGTTATTAAGCTAGGTGATATTGATATTTTGTCTATATCTGAAAAACAGAAAATATTGGATGAGATCAGAAATATTGATGAGCTAGAAATTATTAACAAAGAAGAAAAAGGACGCATAGTTGATCGTGAAAAATCTTCTTCATTTAATTTCTAAAGATTAATTTATCATGTATAAAAATTTAATATTAAGTACTCCAAAATACTTAAAACAAAAAGATTTTTGGATTAATGAATTAACTGCCAGGGAAAAGGAACACTATTTCTTTAACGTTTTTCATAAATCTTTAACTCATATCTTAAATAAACAAACTATGGAGGTACGCTTACCCGAAAAGGTAAATTCGTTACTCATTAAGGTGAGCAATAATTCAGATGTAAAGTTATATGTTTTATTATTAAGTATTTTAAATGTACTGATAAATAAGTATTTAAACGAAGAAAATATTATTGTTCGTTCACCTATTAATAAACATTTAATTACCAATGAAACTTTAAATAATTATGTATTAATTCATTCAAATCTATGCGGGAACAAATTATTAAAAGATTTGATTGTGGAAAATCACGATTTTGTTTTAAAAGCTTTCGAAAATCAGGATATTGACCTCAATAAAGTGATTCATGAAATCAATTCAATTGAAGATAAAATAAATTATTTTGATGTAGAATTAATACTTGAAAATATACATAATGTCAATACATATAATTATTCAGATAATCATATTTGTATAATTTTTTACAAGGGAAATGATAATAAAATTAAAGGTAGCATTAATTATAATGATACTATAGCTGATTTTCAAATAAAACAGTTCATTAATCACTATATACACATTTTAGAAAATTTCGATCATAATTTAAATGAAAAGATAGCCGATATTGAGATATTAAGTACTAAAGAAAAACAGCAATTATTATCTGAATTTAATAATTACAATCCATCTTACCCAAAAGAAAAGACAATACCTCAATTATTTGAAGGGCAGGTTTTGCAAACACCCGATAATATAGCACTGGAATATTGCGGACATCAGATTACTTACAAAGAGTTGAATAGAAAGTCAAATCAGCTGGCAGGAATATTATGTAAAAGCGGTGTAAAACCTGAGACGATAGTTGGTTTAATGGTAGAGAGGTCTGTCGAAATGATTATTGGGATACTTGGTATATTGAAATCTGGTGGGGCTTATATGCCAATAGATCCTGCCTATCCTAAAGAAAGACAAAATTTTATGGTCACAGACAGTAAACTTTCTTTATTGCTTATTGATGGAAAAACAAAAAAAGAAGTGGTAGAAAATACAGTTGAAGTCATAAATATTTCTTTATTTAACAATGATGATTACTCAGGGGATCAATTCGAAATGTCATTGAAATCAAACAATCTTGCTTATATAATATATACATCTGGAACTACAGGCTATCCAAAAGGTGCTATGGTGGAACACAAAAATATAGTCAGTCTGCTATTTAATAATGAGATGTACTTTAATTTTACAGAGAAGGACACATGGACCATGTTCCATTCATACTGTTTTGACTTTTCTGTTTGGGAAATGTACGGTGCGTTATTATTCGGTGGCAGATTAGTACAAATTCCATTTACAACTGCCAAGGATCCATCTCGTTTTTTACACATCTTAAAAAGTAGAAATGTTACTATTTTGAACCAAACACCTTCATACTTTTATAATCTGAGTGATTCAGAAATGTCACAATCAAATAAGAACTTAAGATTACGTTATATAATATTTGGAGGTGAAGCATTAAATCCTGTAAAATTGAAAAAGTGGCGAAATCGTTATCCAAAAACCAAGTTGGTAAATATGTATGGAATAACAGAGACCACGGTACATGTAACTTACAAGGAAATAGGCCCTATAGAAATAGAAGAAGGAATAAGTAATATAGGAAAGCCCTTACCTACCTTAGGAATATACTTATTAGATCAGGCTATGCAATTAGTGCCCATTGGTGTTATTGGTGAAATGTACATAAGGGGTGAAGGAGTTTGTAGGGGTTATTTATGGAAGGAAAATCTAACCAAAGAGAAATTTATTGAAAATCCATTTGTTCCAGGAGAAAAAATATATAAAACTGGAGATTTGGCAAGGTGGTTATCAAATGGAAATATTGAGTATTTAGGGCGTGTGGATCAACAAGTCAAAATTAGGGGCTACAGGATTGAATTAGGGGAGATTGAGAGCAAGTTGAAAGAACAGGAAGGGATCAGGGATGCAATAGTGATGGCTAAAGAAAGAACATCCAATGATAAATACCTTTGTGCTTTTTATTTATCTGCAAAGGAAATAGAAGCAAATCAAATACAATATGCCCTTCGAGTAAGTTTACCCAATTACATGATACCTGAAAGATACTTTTGGCTTGAGAAATTTCCACTGACTACCAATGGAAAGGTTAACAAAAAGGCATTGTTAGAGCTTAAACTGAAACGAAAATTCGACACAATACCTGTCTCTGAATCAGAAAAAAAAGTAAAGTCTATTTGGGCTGAGATAATAAATTTGAATGAGGAAGAATTTGGTATGGATTCAAATA
>JBNLCS010000671.1:0-3326 GCA_050303935.1 Bacteroidales bacterium | reverse complement strand
GTCCAATGGCGTGGTTGTGACCTCTGATGAGCGTTTTAAAGAAAATATAAAAGACCTGAATACCCCTGTTTCATCCATAAAAAGGTTACGCCCGGTTGAATATACAATGAAAAAAATGGAAGAAACGGCAATTGAGCTATCACAGGAAGAACGATTGTTGGAAGAAAGTTTACACCTGGAAGCAAATTCCCCAATGGACTCATTGAGCCTGGCCATGTTGCCAAAAGAAAAGCCAAAAGGACAAGAAAAGGAAAAAATGCCCAATCTTGAGGACGATTACTATGAACGCAACCGCATAGGGTTCCTTGCCCAGGACATGGAGCAAGTATTTCCCGAACTTGTATACACCGATAAAAATGGGTACAAGAGTATTGATTATACTTCGCTTATCCCTGTGCTTGTAAAAGGCATGCAGGAACAGCAGGCTATAATAGAGCAGCAGCAAGCCCAGATAGATGAATTAAAGAACATGTTGAATACAAATGGCGATTAAAGGTGAAATTGAAAAACGTAAACCGCCAAAATAATTTTTCATTTTAACCACATCAAAAACAGTTACATGAGAAAGGTAATAACAATCATTTTACTAACAGTAGTAACAGGCTTTATGTATTCACAGGGCCTTCCTCCGTCCCCCGGTTCTATAGCACAAATTAATCAACCAGTAGCCAATAGCGGGGTCATGCAGGAAGTGGTCCCATTGACCACACTTGAGCATGCCGGTTTGTCCGTACCAATAGGCCTGGTTTACAAAGGGGGCGGGATCAAAGTATCCGAAGTTGCTTCTTACGTGGGTTTAGGTTGGTCCCTAAGTTGCGGAGGGGTTATAACCAGGGTGGTAAAAGGCCATCCTGACGAATCAGAATACGGTTACCTTGAAAAAGCCTCATCAATACCAACTCCAACAAGCAGCTTGTCACATGCTCAAATGAGTGAGTTTAATAGTGGTGAATGGGACGGGGAAGCTGATATATTTTACTTTTCATTTAGCGGCCGCTCCGGGGCATTTTTCTTTGACAGGAACGGTAACATCAAGTTCCTGGGTGACGAGAAACTGGATGTTACCATAACGTATAAATACCCTAACAGCCCGGAATTAAGAAAAATAGATGATATACTGATCAGGGACGAGTACGGTATCTTGTATGAATTTTTTCCGGATGAAGGTACAAGTTACGATTGCCAGGATTATATGGGGTATTGTCTCGACATGGTCTATAAAAGTACGTGGAATTTGGCCTATATAACATCGGCAGATGGGAACAACAAAATAAGGTTTCAATATGGCCCTCAGTATATTACCCAAAAGATAAACCTTGGGCCGGCCTACAAATATTATGGCCCTAACGAATGGGATTATGAAGAAATAGAAAACCTGGTAGATATGGAATACCGTGCATTTTCACCAACCTTAATAACCAGCCCCTCGTTTCGCGTAGAGTTTGATTATGGAAACGAAAGGGGGGATTTGGGGTATTCAGGGGGCTCTGACCCTCAAAGTCTTGAGAGTATAACGATAAGCGATGCAGACCTTAATCTTATCAAAAAATTTGAATTTACATATTCCTATGCCAACGATGTTAGTTCAGGTATCCCGGATGATGGGAGTGCCGGCGGGCCCGGCCTTTACGAGTATTACCGGCTAATCCTTGAATCGGTGACAGAATCAGGAAGTACCACATCCTCTCCGCCATACAGGTTCTACTACTATTGGGACGGTAAATACCTTCCAAACCAGGTATATTCCTATAGTATTGACCACTGGGGCTATTACAATGGGGCCTCGAATTCCTTTATATTATTGCCGGAAGTGGGTTTTAGTGACATAAACTATGACCCGGCCACATTTGGGGACGCCGACAGGGATCCGGTGCTGGCATATGCCCAGACCGGGAGCCTTCAAAAAATAAAATATCCTTATGGGGGTACCAAAGAATACATATATGAACTGAATGAATATTATGATAGTGACAGCCAGGAAGATAAACCAGGTGGGGGTATTCGCGTGCACGCAGTAAAAATGGATGATAACAATGGGAATATATCCACAACGTATTATTCTTATCAAGATATTAACAATACATCAATCTCCAGTGGTAACCTTCTTTCGCCGGTTGCTTACAAAGTTACCAGGTTAGCCGATGCAATCCTGTTATCAACAAATACACTCTACCCTCTGTTGACCAGTGGGGGGAGCTATGTTGATTATCGCTATGTAACAGCGTACAACGGGGCAACAGGGAAAGTAGTAAACGAGTACTACACATCAGTGGATTATCCTGACCAGTTTGAATTTTTTGCCGGTAGTTTTATAACCAGCCCGATAAATTCCGGCTATTACCAGTTTGACCTGACTCAGGTACTGAACAACGAATGGAGGCGGGGTACATTAAAAAACACCTGGGTATATGATCAAAGTAACAAATTGTTAAAGAAAACAACGTATACCTATGACCCAACACCACCATTATATGACAATACTACCCTGAATTTCCCCATGGGGGGTAATATACAGTATGAAGGGACGGCTTTCAAGTTTTACCGTATCCGGCATAGTTATAAAAACAAACCGGAAATCATTACGGACGAGGTGTGGGACCCCAATAGTACATGGCGAAGGAGCGAAAATAAAACCGAATATTTTTATGATAGCGACAACCATTATTTTCCAACACGGGTTATAAAAGATAACGGCAATGGGGGAAAAACACTGGTCAAAACCAAATACCTGGCAGATTATAGGAACGACGCAGCGGACGACTGCTCGGGAAGTACCACGGTATCATGGCTCAAAAGCAAAAATATGATAGGCCTTCCCATTGAACAGCAGGTATGGGAAAAAGGACTGTCGTCAAGTTCGTATTACCTGGTTTCGGGCACGGTCAAAACCTATTGCGAAAGTTGGGGCTACAACCCCCCCGATAGCCGTAGAATGCTAAAATAAAGCACTGCAGTGCCCCGGATATTTATGAATATGTAGATTATGATATTGGATTAACAACCAGTTTATCCCCCTAATAATCGTAGTATAAAAAAATAAAACGAGCTGGGCGAAGTCTGTGACTTCGTCCTTTTCTTTTATAGTTCAATAATATATTTATGATAAAAATGCCAAAATGAAGCACTATGGCCGCTCAGCTTAATCTGTGATTACGTCGGATTTAAAAGATAGTTTGTAACTATCATAATAAAACGATATAGCATTATTTTTGCTTTGGATATTGATTTTTAATATTTTTCAGCAAAAAATTATGACTACCGGCCATCAAATAAAAGACCAGGAAAGTTTATATTATTTAACTTTTCAAATCGTAGATTGGATTGAT
>JBNLCS010000670.1:0-17144 GCA_050303935.1 Bacteroidales bacterium | reverse complement strand
TATGAACATCAGGACCATGGAGGTAAACATAAGGATAATCCCTGTTGAAAAATCTGCAGGTATGATCAACATACAGATCAATATTACAGGGGCAACAACCGGAAGAAATGATAATTTAAAGTCTTTAATATTACTTTGTTTAATAGATAATAGCCGTGCAATGTACATGATCAGGGCAAGTTTTGCCAAATCGGATGTTTGAAAGGTAATCCCTATTCCCGGTACAGTGAGCCAGCGAGGGGCATCGTTGATTGATGTACCCAGGAATAGGGTTAAAAGTAAGAGAGGGATCGATATAAGTAATAAAAGCTGGGATAATCTCGAGTAATACTTGTAAGGTATTAAATGTGTGATATAAATAACAAAGAAGCCTAAAATTAGTATTGATGCGTGCTTCATGATATAATAAACTATATTTCCGTTTTGTTTGCTAAAAACCAGTGAACGGGTTGAACTCCACACGGCTAATACAGAAAAAATAGATAACATGAACACTACGGCCCAAATAATCCGGTCCCCTTTTATATATCTGTCTAATACCTTTTCCATCAGGATTATAATTCTTTTACTTCCTTTTTAAATTGTTGCCCCCGTTGTTCATAATTTTCAAACAAGTCGAAGCTGGCGCATGCTGGTGACAGCAATACCGTATCTCCGTCATTGGCAAGAAAGTAAGCACTTTTAACGGCATCTTTCATATTATCTGACTCAACGATAGTTGGAACAACACCTTCAAAAGCCTTTTTGATTTTTTCATTGTCTTTACCCAAACATACCAGTGCTTTTACTTTGGATTTTACCAGCTCCATAAGTTCATCGTAATTATTGCCCTTATCCACACCTCCGGCAATCCAGATAACATTACTTTTCATACATTCAAGGGCATACCATGTTGAGTTGATGTTGGTAGCTTTTGAGTCATTGATGAATTCAATACCATGAACTTTACTGCATGGTTCAAGACGGTGTTCAACCCCTTTAAAATCCATCAGGCTTTCCCGGATTATTTCTTTTCTGATTTTGAGTACATTTCCTGTTATTCCGGCTGCCATAGAGTTGTAAATATTATGATTGCCCCGCAGGCTTAATTCATCCAACGACATACTAAAATCAACATCTTCAAACTCAATGTTCATATTGCCGTCTTTTATATAAGCGCCATCTTGTTCTTTTTCAGTAATGGTGAAAGAAAGCTGTTTTGCTTTTGAAACGATACGCTCTAGTTCACGGATTGTAACTTCATCGTCCGAGCAAAAAATAAAGTATTCATCTTCTCCCAGGTTTTGTATTATCTTAAATTTTGCCTCAACATAACCTTGCATGTTGTAATATCTGTCAAGATGATCGGGGGTGATGTTTAGCAATATGGCAATGTCAGCTTTAAAATCATACACCCCGTCTAATTGAAAACTGCTTAATTCGATAACATAATAGTCGTATTCATCGCGCACAACCTGCATGGCAAAACTGTTTCCAATATTTCCGGCCATGCCGACATTTAACCCAGCTTTTTTCATCATATGATGAATTAAGCTGGTGGTAGTAGTTTTCCCGTTACTTCCTGTAATACATATCTTTTTGGCTTTGGTAAAGCGGCCGGCAAATTCTATTTCAGAGATAATATGAATCCCTTTTTTCTTAATAGCCTGGATGATAGGGGAAGAATCCGGGATCCCCGGACTTTTAATAATCTCAGTTGCATCAAGAATGATGTCCTCAGTATGCTTTCCTTCTTCAAACTGAATGTCGTAGTCAAACAACATTTCTTTGTAGCGCGATTGAATGTTTGAAAGGTCTGATACAAAAACATCAAAACCTTTTTCTTTGGCTAGTATGGCTGCACCTGTGCCACTTTCACCTGCTCCTAGAATTACAATCCGGTTGTTCATAAGTTAACGTATTTTAAGAGTTACAATAGTTATTACTGCCAATAATATCCCCACAATCCAAAACCTTGTTACAATTTTTGGTTCGGGGTAGTCCAATTTCTGAAAATGGTGATGAAGCGGGGCCATTTTAAAGATCCTTCGACCGTCACCATATTTTTTTCGTGTATATTTGAAATAACTTACCTGCGCCATTACTGAAAGGTTTTCGATAAGAAACACGCCGCACAGTATGGGAATAAGCAATTCTTTCCTGATAATAATGGCAAATACCGCGATAATGCCCCCAAGGGCCAGGCTGCCGGTGTCTCCCATAAAAACCTGGGCCGGATATGAATTGTACCAAAGAAACCCAACCGTGGCCCCTATTACCGCACTGATAAAAACTACCAGTTCACCGGTATACGGTATATACATTATATTGAGGTAATTGGCAAAAACTGTGTTACCAGACACATAAGCCAAAATACCAAGGGTAATGGCTTGTATGGCTGTTGTGCCTGTAGCCAGGCCATCTAAGCCATCTGTAATATTGGCACCATTTGAAACAGCGGTCACTACAATTATTACGACAAGTATAACAATGAGCCAACCATATTTTTTAGCCGCTTCCCCAAAAAACGATAATACATTTGAATAATCCAGTTCATTGTTTTTTACAAAAGGGATAGTTGTTTTGGTAGATTTGACTTCTCTTGTCACAATCCTTTCGGTGGTTCTCCCGTTTTCTATTTCAATGGTTTCTGTTTTTGGCGATCCGTTATCGTTCAATACTTTTTCACGTACAACAACATCGGGGTTTAAATAAAGGGTAAGCCCAACAATAATACCGAGTGTTATTTGTCCTAACAGTTTTACTTTACCTTGCAGCCCTTCCTTATTTTTTCTGAATACCTTAATGTAATCGTCAAGGAAACCTACAATGCCAAGCCAAACTGTTGTGAGCAGCATTAATTATACATAAATATTGTTTAGGTCGCAGAATAGCAGGGTTGGTATTATTATGGAGGCCAATATAATAACGCCTCCCATGGTGGGGGTCCCTTTCTTGGCCATTTGCCCTTCAAGGCCAAGGTCACGTATGGTTTCCCCGATTTGTTTTTTTTGGAGGAAGTAGATTATCTTTTTTCCATACATCAGGGAAATAATAAGTGATGTTATCACGGCCATGGCTGAACGGAAAGATATATAGCGGAATACCCCTGCACCTGGCAGGTCCATTTTATCAAAATATTCAAACAGATAGTATAGCATTCTGTTAGTAGTTTAATATTTCATTTAATATTTCTAAATCATCAAAATGGTGCCGTACCCCTTTAATCTCCTGGTATGTTTCATGCCCTTTCCCGGCAACCAATACAATATCATTTTCAGAAGCCATCATGCAAGCTGTTTTAATAGCTTCTTTCCGGTTCGTTATCTGCAATACTTTATTGTTCAAATTAGCAGGAATACCTGCGGCCATGTCTCTAATTATATCTTCAGGTTCTTCAAAGCGCGGGTTATCGGAAGTCAACACCACCTTATCACTTTTTGTTGCTGCCAATTTGGCCATAATGGGTCGTTTCCCTTTGTCCCTGTTTCCTCCGGTACCTACCACGGTAATAATATCCTGTCCTTCCTGCCTTAGTTCAAGTATTGTATCAAGCACGTTTTCCAGGGCATCAGGTGTGTGGGCATAATCCACGATCCCTGTAATTTTGTTTTTACCATGTACAAGTTCAAACCTTCCCTGAACAGGGTGCAGATTACTAATGGCCGGCAATACCTGGTCTTTATCCTGTCCCAGTAACAACGCAGATGCATAAACAGCAAGCATGTTATACGCATTGAATTCACCCGTGAGCCTCAACCACAGTTCATCACCATTAAACTTTACCAACATACCCTGTATAGTTTTTTCGATGATGTTGCATTTATAATCTGTCATGCTTCGCAAGGCATACCCTTTGTGTTTAGCCTGACAGTTTTGAAGCATAACAGGGCCATTTTTATCATCTTTGTTCACCAAAGCATAGGCATGTGGTGAAAGGTTATCGAAAAAACTTTTTTTTGCGGCAATGTATTCTTTAAATGTACCATGATAGTCAAGGTGGTCGCGGGTAAGGTTGGTGAATATTGCACCATCAAATTCCAATCCCGCTATACGTTTTTGATGGGCCGCATGAGAACTTACCTCCATAAAACAATATTCACAGCCGCTATCGGTCATGTCTTTCATTAAGGCATTTATTTGTATAGGATCCGGTGTGGTATGGGTGGCGCCAATTTCTTTAGTGCCAATCATGTTTTTAATGGTGGAAAGTAACCCGCATTTATAACCCAGGTTGGTGAACAATTGGTATTGTAGCGTGGCAATGGATGTCTTACCATTAGTACCGGTAACACCTATTAGTTTTAGGTTTTTCGAAGGGTTTCCGTAATAATTGGATGCAATAATTCCTAATGCGCTGTGAGAATCATCCACCTGAACATAGGAAACATTATTTTTTAAATCAGATGGTATTTTTTCGCAAACAATGGCAATAGCCCCTTTTTTTATAGTATCATCAATAAAATCATGACCATCCGCAGCATTCCCTTTAACGGCGATAAATAAACTTGATTTTTTTGCATTACGTGAATCAAAGCAAATATCTTCAATGGTAATATCGGTGTTGCCTTTTACCGATTTTACTTTTACTTGCTGTAATATGTCAATTAATATTCTTGTCATTATATTACACTCATTTCAAGTTCAATCCATTCATTATTTTCAATATGGCTCCCGGGGGTTATTGATTGTTTTAAAACAGTGCCCCGTCCTGTTATTTTTACCCTTAACCCTGCATTCTCAAGAAGGTAGATGGCATCTTTAGCGCCCATTTGCCTCACATCAGGAACCAGTCCCCTGATAATTTTGCGTTCTGCTATTTTTACTTTGTCCTCTGCACAGGTAGTATTTACCCAGGTAATTTGTGGTTGGTCACCTTCTATAGGGATATCAAGGTTTTTTAATACATATTCAAGTTCTTGTCTGTTTCCGCTTTTGGTATATGCTGGTTTTATTTCTTTACTTTCTGCAACAATATTATGGTCGGTAAATTTCAGGACATATACTTTGTTGGCAATGTCTTTGAATACCGGAGCTGCCACTTCAGCACCATAGTAGCCCCCGCTTTTTGGTTTATGTACCACAACTATACAACTGTAAAGAGGGTCTTCTGCCGGAAAATAACCACAAAATGAAGCTTCGTATTCTTTTTCATATTTGTTGGTAGTACGGTTCCATAATTTAGCAGTACCAGTTTTTCCGGCAATTCTGAAAGGGGTATCATTTAGAATACGTGCTGTACCGTTTTCAACAACCCCTTCAAGCATTAAATGCGCTTTTTTGAGTGTTGATTTTGAACATATAGATGGGATCAATACCTCGGTCCCTATAGATTTTTGTTTTTTACCATGCAGGTATATTTCTTTTACAAATCTTGGTTTTACCAGTTTTCCATTGTTAGCCACAGCATTGTAAAAAGCGAGTGTTTGCAAAGGGGTAAGCCTTACTTCGTATCCTTGTGCAATTTGTGGCAAACTTACACCCGACCAATGTTTTTCTCCGGGATATTTAACATATGGTGTGCCTTCACCAATAATATCAACGTCTAACTTTTTGTTTAACCCCATTTGATACAGCCGGTCAATAAATTGTCGCTCGTGGCCTGTATAGTTATTCACAATCAAGCTGGATACACCTACGTTGGTTGAAATTTCAAAAGCTTCTTTCACGGTTACCCAACCATGTCCGCGACCATCGCTGTCCACAACTTTCTTATCATAATAATATATTGTACCATTTCGTGTATCCACGCTGTCATCAAGCGTAATATACCCATCTTCAAGGGCAGCCATCAGTACGGGTAATTTAAAAGTTGATCCGGGTTCAACACTTTTACCTATGGCATAGTTATAGTTCTCAGAAAAGCTTCCGTCATTATTCTTTTCAAGGTTCACGATGGCTTTTACTTCGCCCGTTTTAACCTCCATTAATACAACACTGCCATATTCTGCGTCAAATTTTTGAAGCTGTCTTTTTAATGAATGGTGTGCAACATCCTGCAAGTTTATGTTAATTGTGCTTACCAGGTCGTATCCATCCTGTGGTTCAATTTCATTTTTGTCATTAACGGGCATCCAGATATTCCCGGAAATTTTTTGCATTAGCCGTACACCTTCTACTCCGGTGAGTATATGGTCATATGCCCCTTCCAGTCCTACTTCATTGCCGGATTCCCCTTTATTAAGGTAACCTATAGTCCTTTTTGCAAGCATATTGTGTGGGTTCACACGCTTGTTGGTTTGAAAATAGATAACACCACCTTTGTATTGACCACGACGAAAAATTGGAAACGTTTTACATGCTTTCACTTCCAGGAAATCGGCATTTTTTTTGATTAAGTAAAAACGGTTTCCTTTTTTATAAGCATTTAGTAAACCTGATTTATATTGGCTTTTTGTTTTGTTTTTAAATAGTTGTGAAAGGCACAGTGCCAATGAATCCACTTTTTCATAAAAAAGGTTTTGGGGCAAGCCGGGGCACTTTAAATCCATCCGTATTTCGTAATTGGGCACCGAGCTGGCCAACAGGCGGAGTTCTTCGTCGAGAATATTACCACGTTCAGGCTTTATAATAATATCCTTTAAGTTTACTTCTTGTGCTTTTGATTTCCAGTGATTCCCCTGGACATATTGGATCTGGATGATTCGGCCAAGAACAATCAGTCCAAAAAGCAGGCATGCAACGTAAACAGCCCCAACCCTGAATAATATTTCTTTTTTAAGTGTCATATATTTAGTCTGCCACTATTTTTTTTGCTGGTTCTTTTAATTCTTTTAATCCAAGCCCCCTTTTTTCTACCAGTTCTGAAACAGATGACTGTCTGCTTATTTCCATTAACCTGGAAGACACCGTGATTGATTCGGAGCGTAATTCTTTTACTTTTGCCTGCAGCGTATTCGTTTCCCGAACTAATTTTTCTGCATGATACCTGTTTGCAATAAGTATAAGGGCCAAGAAGGTGAGCAACAATATGTACCGGTAGTTTTTCATGACCAGTTCCCGGGTCATGAGTGAACCATCCAGGATATTACGCAAATTTGCTTTACCTGGCTTCTTCTGCTCCCTCTTTTTCTCCTTTTCAACATCAATAAATTCTACTGTTCTATTGTCGTCTTCCATATTAAACTTTTTCTGCAATTCGCATGCGGGCACTTCGGGCCCTGTTGTTATTTTTAATCTCCTCCTCCCCGGGTGTTATTATCCTTTTATTTACAGCTTTTAAAGGAGTATATATGTTCCCATAAAAATCTTTTTGTTGTTTGCCTTCAAAATTCCCTGCTTTTATTAGGTTTTTTACCAGTCTGTCTTCCAATGAATGATAACTTATCACCACTAATCGCCCTGTAGGCTTAAGCACTTCAATACATTGCAGTAACATTTGTTTTAAAGCTTGCAATTCACTGTTTACTTCTATGCGAAGGGCTTGAAATACCCTGGCCATGTATTGGTTTTCGGCCTTTTTGGGTGCAAGTTGTTGTAAAAGGCCGGCAAACCTGTTTATGTCGTTGAAATGCTTTCTGTTACGTTCTTCAATTATTTTATGGGTTAACAATCCGGCATTTCTTACTTCTCCATAGGTTTTAAATATTCCTGTTAGTTTTTCTTCGGTGTATTGGTTCAAAATATCAGCAGCTGTTCTTTTTGCTAACATGTTCATTCGCATATCCAGGTTTCCCTGAAAACGAAAAGAAAAACCGCGTCCTTCTTCATCAAATTGATGAGAAGAAACCCCCAGATCGGCCAAGATGCCATCTACTTTTTTAAAACCCTGATACCGTAAGTTATTTTTTAGGTACTTGAAGTTTTGTTTTAGAAAAATCAAACGGGAATCATCCGGCACGTTTTGTTTTGCATCATCATCCTGGTCAAAAGAGATTAAAGTGCCATTATCACCAAGTTTTTGGAGGATAGCCCTTGAGTGTCCGCCACCACCAAAGGTCACATCGACATAAACGCCGTTGGCTTTTATGTTGAGACCTTCAATGGCCTCATTTTTCAATACAGCATTATGATAATTAATCTTCTGCATTGTCAATTGATCCTCCTAAAATTGTATCGGCCAGTGAAGCAAAATCATCATTAGAAAGCATAGAAGAATCATAAACATCGGGTGCCCACATCTCAATTTTTCCAAATTGCCCGGCTAAGACGGCTTCATTGGCAATATTTGTTTCGTCTAATAATCGTTTTGGTATTAATAGCCTGTTGGCGCTGTCGAGAGTAAGTTCTGCGGTACCTTTAAAAAAGGCACGTAAGAACTTGTTGTGTTCTTTGTTGTATGGGTTTACGTTCTTTTTTATAATCTTATTTAGTCTTTCCCATTCATCCCATGGATATAATACCAGGCACTTTTCATAAATATCGCGTTTGATGACAAAGCGGTCGCCACTTGCTGGCGACAAATGTTTCTTGAGTGCCGAAGGCAGCATCATCCGGCCCTTCGCATCAAGCTTACAATTATATTCTCCAATAAAACTTGTCATCTACTTTCGCATAAATTAGGGTAAAAATAAACATTTTGTACCACATTATACCATAATTTACCACTTTTTACCACTTTTGTTAATAACTTTTTTATGTTGGTATTTATTGTGTTGGGGAATTATTTGTATGAAAATTACTGAGAACGCAGCGGGAATAATTGATATGATTGGCTAATATGATCTTTTATACAACACATTATGTGCGTTAAGCAGAAGTATAGCAATGCTTTAATAAAACGGTTATGGAAAGGTTTTATTTAGGTAATTAAAAATCAATAAGCGTGAAATTATAACCATTGTGTTATTTGCTAGTCACTTAGATGTATATTTTCGATCGGTTTTACACCTAAAATGATCAAGACAGCAAAATTATTGTGAAAGGTATTTTCAAAGCATCTCCGCAATTATCAATTTGTTAAATGAGATTTTGTAAAACGGTTATAGATTTTACTCAATTGTTGTATAAAAAATTTACCAGGAAAATTACAAAGAAGAAAATAATATATTTCATGTGTTACTTCATTTGCAACAAGTAACTATTAATGACATTAAATCATTTCCCTGATCAAAAAACATACCACTGGTATACGGCCATGCAGTGTAAACCACTACCAGTTTTTTTTCAGGGACCACCAGTAAAAACTGTCCTCCATGACCAAAGGCCGCATAACCCTTGAATGCCGGTAATATCCAAAAATAATAACCATAGGGTTCGCTATGGAAATTAGCAGATACTTTTATTTTTGTTGCTTCTGCAAGGTAAGCACTATCGATAATAGTTTCATTGTTCCATTTTCCATTGAATAACAATAGTTGTCCTATTTTACCAAAATCCCTGGGTTTTAAAAATAAGCTGAATGCACCAAAAGTAGTTCCATCCTTTGCGGATTCCCATTTCCAATCCTTTATCCCCAATGGTTTAAATAATTGTTCCTCCGCATAATTGCTTAGTGTTTTACCTGTTTTTCTTTCAATTACTTTTGAAATCAGCTGGGGTGCACCATCGTTATAATTTACTATCGTACCCGGGGGAAACAAATATTCCTGCGAAAGCACATACTGTATAGAATTTTCTTCTGTTTGGTAAAGGCGCAACGTATGATAGCCATTATCAAATTCCAGTCCGGTTTGCATTTGAAGGGCATCGGCGATGGTAATTGATTGTTTCTTAGCATCTGTATCAAAATATTCTGGGTAAATATCATAAAGTTTTTCGTCAAGTGAATCAATCATGCCTTGGTACATGGCAATCCCTGTAACAATAGATGTGAATGATTTGGTGCACGACTGAATGTTGTAAATGGTTTCAATATCTTTCGGATTATTAGGATATGCTTCAGCTACAATTTTTCCATTTCTGAATACCAATAAACTTCTTGCCATCAAAAACCGTTCATCGCTATATACCATTTTGTAAGCCTCTTCCAACAATGCTTCATCCATATTTTCAGCACCTGGTGTTGAAAGTACCCAATCATCACTGATTTGCTGTGGTTTAAAACCAGTATATTCGTTCTTAAAATTTTCATCTTTTAAACATGAGCTTAAAAAAATAAAAGATATGATTATTAAATAAAGCTTTTTCATTTGAAGTATGTTTTTAAACCCAAAACATGCAAATTGGTCTGAAATATTTTTGCAATACTGCTTTTAATACCTGAATAATTGTATTGATAAAATATTGCCTGCGAAAAAACAGGGGTGAGGTGAAATTGATATTCTGCAAGTAAAGAAATATTGATGACTTTATTTAAACTACCAAACTGAACATTGGAATTCATGTTACTTAGAATGCCATCAAAAGATAAATCATCAATTTTATAATCCCGGTTCAATTCAGGCCTGCTTACAAATGAAAGAAGTGACATATTGAAATCGAATTTCAACGACCTTTTTTCAGAATTTTTGTAAATAAGCATATTTTGTACTCCTAATGAAAGTTGGTCTGCCTGGTATAAATGACTGTCGTCCCAATTAGGGTAATAAGTGAGATTGTAGCTAAGAAATGATTTGGGACCAGTGGTATAAATTACCGTTGCACTTTCTTTAATTTTGAAAGCATAGGTATAATCAATATCAACAGTTATATTTACTGAAGTGGACAAATCCTCATATGCAGTTTTTGGTCTGGAAAAAGTTATATCTATTCCAAGGCTTGAGATGTTTTTATTCTGTGCATATCGATAATAATTAAATCCTGTTAAAGTACCTGAATGAACTTTTGGATGAATGTTTTCTTCTTTTACCTGGTTTAAACCAACATATAATGTATAGCTGTTTGTTTTGGATGAGTCAGTGGGTAATTGGGCGTAAAAAATATTCGATGTTGCACACAGGATCAGTATGTTAAGAAAGTATTTCATTATTTGAGATGCACCGGGTTAACAATCATGTTGTACGGAGAAATATACAAAAGTTTTGATCATAATCAAAAGTTCAAATAAATAAGGATATTCAATGAAGAAAGGGAAATTGGTTTGTAAGAATATATTGTGGAGATGAAACCAAGTAAAAGTTAGTTTACTATTATGTAAAACTTTTTACAACCTTTCTTTTCAATTCTTACTTCAAATATATTTACTCCCAAAAAGCCTCACACTTATCCTTCTCGGCTATTTTTAACACATTGAACCCCAACTCAATGGCTTTAGAAAAATTTTCACAGGCTTCTTCTTTTTTTCCTAGGCTATACAGGGCAAGCCCCCTTAAAAACCATGCGTTTTTCGCATTCTGATTAATACGAATTGCTTTGGAACAGTCTTCAATTATCCCTTGCAGGTCATTAGGAAATCTTGTCCCGGCACGGTTTATAAGCGCCCGGGCATCATTTGGATATGATTTCAGGTATATGTCAAAATCAGCTTTAGCTTTTTCACTAATCCCAAGCGCCATGAACATTCGTCCCCGCATAAGATAGTCCACTGGTTTTTTTTCTTTTACTATTAGATTATTTAAAGAATCCAATATTCCTTTAAACTCCGGTTTTACCCAGAAACCCATCATTGTTTTAATTCTTCCCCCACAATCATCATTTATTAGATCAAAGGCTAAATAGTAGGGTGACTGGAATATTTTATATTTACCTGTTCCGGCACACTGCTGAATTTCTATATCCTTAAAAATTATTGTGTCGTTTTGAAGCCTATAAGAATCAATTAAATCAAGTTGCTGATCATTATTTAAATCTCCCTCAACCGTTCCATTTTCCCTAAAATTCATATGGATAGGGCCGGAGTGGCCTAATCTTATCCATTCACCTTCTATATTTTCAGGTTGGGCATTTATTAATGAAATTGTGGTAACGTAAATAATAAGAAAGAAAGTTATATTATTCATTTTATTGTAATTTAAGATTAAAAAATATTTTTTATAGTTCAGTATAATTATTCTGTCTGGAAATTAACAGAATAATCAGTAAACGTGAAATAAGAAAAACAGAAATGCCTAACAGGGGGCCAACCAAAGCCATTTTAATCCCTTCTGCAATCATGAAAGGAAAAAGTTCTCCCTTTGCTTCAATTGTGTCAAATGAGTGGATCAGTCCCAGTGTCCTTCCCAAAAAACCCCAGGCAAGGGCAAACCATGCTATTGAAGAAATTAACGAAATTGATTTTTCCGATGATTTCTTTTTTACAATGCTTTTTATAAATATTCCTGAGTTTACAAGTAATAAGAGGATTATTACATAGGAGATTAAAACCCCGCCATCTTTTAATATTTGAAAAATACTTGCCATACGATTTGATTTTAAAATTAATACTAATTCAAAAGTATAGAAGCTTTTTTATCAAAACTTTTTTTTGCGATGAATAGGCTGTTTTCAACGCCATTTAACATATTATTCAAGATTTTATTAGGCCCTGCATTAAATTCTCATGTATCATGGGTAGCAAAACCATGGGTATTCATTCTGTAACCTGTAATTCTTGTTAAATCTCGCTGAAAATCTGTGATTCGTCTACAAAAAACCATCAATACAAAGATTTTATGTAATATTGTTACCATGAATTTACCTGCCAAAATAAATTGGAGAAGTATTATGCTTCACTCTATTTTTTGGGTAGGGGTATGGTTTTTCTTTGCATACTTATTTGGTTATAATACAAATAACCGGAAGTTTATTATTTGGTTTGCCAGTCTAGTGCTTCCTGTTACCATGATCATCACATATTTTATGGTTTACTATTTGATACCCAGATATCTTATAACTAAAAAATATTTAAAATTTGCACTTAACAGTTTTTATACATTTGTATTTTCTACTAATGTTATCGTCCCGCTCATCTTCTTCAGTTACATTTTTATGTTCAATTACAATGTGAAACAAATGCCGCTTATGAGTAAGAATGTGGTTTTTATTCTCATTATGATGTATCTGATTGTTGGTGTTGTAAGTTTTATCAATTTGCTAAAACGTACATATATGGCAAACACACAAAACAAAGAGTTACAACATAAAATACTTGAAACCCGGTTACAATTGAAGGAACAAGAACTCCAATATTTAAAAATGCAGATACATCCACACTTTTTATTTAATACCTTAAATACCATTTATGGGTTATCCCTTAAAAAATCGCAGGATACCTCAAAAGTAATCCTAATGTTATCAAACTTACTTGATTATATATTGTATCGTATCAACCAGCCCAGGATTAGTCTGAAAGAAGAACTGGAACATATTCAGGAATATATTGAATTGGAAAAAGTACGGTTTCAGGATACCCTGAAAGTTGAATTTATAAACGAATGTGATGTAAACCATATTCAAATAGCCCCAATGTTGTTGATCCCATTGGTTGAAAATGCATTTAAACATGGTGGAATTTCCGATAATTATTTACGTATCAAAATTAAGATTGAAAATTTTGATGGTGCATTAAAGTTTAACGTAGTTAATTCAGTAAAACCTAATGAGAATAAAAAAGTAATGGGTGGGGTAGGACTGGAAAACTTGAAAAAACGTTTAATTATACATTATCCTGAAAAACATTCTCTAAGGTATGGCATAGAAAATCAACATTTTATTGCGGAACTTACCATTGAAAATTTAGAAAAAACAACAAATGCAAAAAGTTAAGTGTTTAGTAGTAGACGATGAAGCAATCGCCCGTGATATTTTAAAAGATCACTTGTGCAAAATTGATTGTGTTGAAATTATAGGATTATGTAAAAATGGGGAGGAAGCATTAAATGCCTTATACAAATTACCTGTTGACCTAATTTTTTTAGATATAAATATGCCCGGTATATCCGGATTGTCAGTTGCGAAGTCAGTAAACCGTAATATAAAAATAATTTTCACTACGGCTTACCGTGAATATGCCGTAGAAGGGTTCGACCTTCAGGCAGTGGATTATCTCCTGAAACCTATTTCTTTTGAAAGGCTGTATCAGGCAATAAATAAATACCTGAATGAGTGTGAACATAAAAGTTTAGAAAAAGGGCAAGGTTCAAAGGTTAATGAAGACTATATTTTTATCAGGTCAGACCGTAAGATGGTACGTGTAGATATAAATGCAATTTTATTTATTGAAAGCCTGAGTGATTATATAAAAATAGTAACAAAAGAAAAAAGCATTGTAACAAGGGAAACTATATCAGGGATTAACGAAAAGCTCTCGAATAAAAATTTTCTCAGGGTGCACCGTTCATATATTGTAGCAATTGCAAAAATTTCTGAATTTACCAATGAATATGTATTGGTTAATAACAAGGTAATTCCCATAAGCAGAAGTTATAAGGATAGTGTTTTACAAAAACTTGAAGGAATCAGCAATGGTAAAGCATAGATGATGTTTTTCAAGATCTTACATGTATTATTAATTATACGAATATAATAATATGCCGGCAGGGTTCAGGTTTATCTTTTTCATACGTTTAAAAATATAATAAGTGTTTCATTTTTAACCATATCCTTTTTTAGAGGGATTAAGGTTCGTATCAAATCCCTCTATGAGGGTTTCATCAGTAAGTTCCTCGATGTCCCTGTTGTTAGAAAATTAAACCAGATATCATGTAATACTCAGAAAAAAGCCTGAATTTGTTTGTATAATAATTTGCAAAATTAAGTTCCTACACTATAAATACAACATCCTGTGAGTTTTCCCTATGCAAATCCCCAAAAAAATATATATTTGCATTCCACACAGGAGGTTGAGGATCAAATAGTTTAAGAAATGCAAAAGACCGAAGGAAAACTTAAAAAGGTTGATATTCAGGAAGTTTTTAAAAGTAAGAACCCGAAACTGGCGCGCATTTTACCCCGTTTTGTCTTTAATTACATCCGGAAGATACTCCATGAAGACTTTATCAACTATTTTCTTGACAAACATGGCGATAAAATGGGGGCAGATTTTGCCAAAGCATCCATTGATGAGTTTAATGTGGAAATTGAAATAAAAGGAGAGGAAAACATTCCTAAACAAGGACGCTATTTTTTTGTGGCCAACCATCCCCTTGGTGGGTTTGATGGTGTAATAATGATATATTTGCTTAATAAGTTTGGTTTTAAATTCAAGGTTTTGGTAAACGATATTTTGATGAACATAACTAACCTGGGTGTTGACTTTGTTCCATTGAACAAGCATGGTGCTTTGCCCAGAGAGGTGGCCACAGTTATTGAAGAAGTTTTTGCATCTGACTATCAGGTTATGACGTTTCCATCTGGCATGGTTTCTCGAAGGCAAAAGGGTACAATTAAAGATCTGGCATGGCAAAAAAGTTTTATTTTAAAGGCCAGGTCATATAAACGTGATATAGTGCCTGTTCATTTTTCCGGACGGAATTCCTCATTTTTTTATAATCTTCATTCGTTCAGAAAGTTTTTGGGCATAAAGGCTAATTTAGAAATGTTCTATTTAATGGATGAAACCTATAAACACCGGGATGAGAAAATTACGGTTTGTTTTGGTAAACCAATCCCGTATACTTTCTTTGATAAAAGGCATAAACCTGATGTTTGGGCCAACTTGGTAAAAGAACATGTTTATGTGTTACCACGGGATGTAAATGCTGAATTTGAAGGTTGATGTTTTAAAAAAATATATCGGCAACTCAGGTTTATCAATCATTAAACCTGAGTGCCCACGGCATTTCTGAAAAAACTGGGATTTTGTATTTTTGATAATTAACAAAATTAAGTTCTTTCAGTATAAATTATTATTTAGTAAATTAGCAGACTTTTAGAACAAGATTGGAAAATGGAAAATATTATTGCACCAGTTGACAGGGCATTAATCGAGAGGGAGTTGACTGATGATAAACTGATCAGGGAAACCAACAATGGGGGAAATCTTCTATTTATCATAGATTTCCATGACTCTCCAAATACATTGCGTGAAATAGGCAGGTTACGTGAACTAACCTTTAGAACTGCAGGAGGGGGTACGGGTAAGGACCTTGATATTGATGCATTCGATACTTCCGGCGACCCATACAAACAGCTTATCGTATGGGACCCGCAACGGGGCGATATCCTAGGAGGTTATCGTTTTCATATTTGTAGTGAAGAAGATGTGGAAAGTAACGCCAAAAAACTGGCAACAGCTAAACTTTTTCATTTCTCGGAAAAATATGTAAAAGATTATTTACCGTTTACCATAGAACTAGGGCGTTCATTTGTTCAGCCTGCATATCAATCAACCAAACGTGCCAATAAAGCTTTATACGCACTTGATAATTTATGGGATGGGTTGGGTACACTTGTTGTTAATCATCCAACAAAAAAATATTTTTTTGGAAAAGTGACCATGTATAAGAATTACAATGAGCGTGCCCGGAACCTGATCTTGTATTTTCTTGAAAAACATTTCCCCGATGAGGAACAACTTGTTTATCCTTTTGATCCGTTTGACACAGGAATGAACAAAGAAGAAATGGCTAGTATTTTTACAAGTGAAAATTATCTGGAAGATTACCGCACCCTTTCACAAAAAGTAAGGGCTTTTGGAGAGAATATCCCGCCGCTTATCAATGCATATATGAACCTGTCGCCTTCAATGAAAACCTTTGGGACCGTTATTAATCCTTATTTTGGTAATGTTGAAGAAACGGCCATCATGATCTCGATTAACGATCTTTACAAGAAAAAGGTGGAACGACATGTAGAAAGCTATAAACCGATGCAGAAATAACATTGGGAACCTCTTGTAAAAACACTCCAGGATTTATTATACAAGTAAGCAGGGCAGTGATAAATTTTATGGAATTATTTTGAGAACCATGTATAAATAGGGCTTGCTGAAAAAGTCAAAAATGTGCAAGATGCGAGCCGGCAAAATGAAGGCGTACTTTAGTACGTCGAATTGCAGCCGGTGAAGCAGGTTGTGCGTTTTTGGCTAACGAAATGTTTTGATTTAAGTGCATGATTTTTCATATATTCTGTTCAATATGTTTGCAGCAATTTATCAAAATTCCCATGCATTTAACTTATAACCAATTCATGGAGTGTTTTTCAGCAGACCCTAAATAAAAACTGCGATTGCTTATTTTAGCCGGCCACTTGGGCTTGCTTACTTCAATACGCCCTCTTATCCTTGCCTTCAATGTAATTTATAAAGGCTGTATTTACTACTTTATTTCCACCGGGGGTCGGGTAATCACCCGTAAAGTACCAGTCACCCAAACTTACGGGGCATGCAGCATGAAGGTTTTCAATTGATTGGTACACAATTTGAATAT
>JBNLCS010000669.1:0-4907 GCA_050303935.1 Bacteroidales bacterium | reverse complement strand
TAATTAACCAATATGACATTTTATAGTTCAGCAACAGGGTAATACAATAACAATTTCAACAATAAAAAGCATTTAAATTATGGTATTGTATATAATGTTTAGTTTTTTTTAGATTTGCTGTAACTTTTCGAATTCTTAAATCGTCATACAGCCGATAATGAAAATATGAGAGCTGACGAATATAACAATATTGTTGATTTATACGCAGACAACGTGTATCGTTTTATTTTAAAGAATGTAAAAAATGAAATGATTGCCGAAGACATTGTACAAGATGCTTTTGAAAAAATGTGGATCAAACATGAAGATATCAATGTTGATAAGGCCAGGTCTTATTTATTTTCAACTGCTTATCATACTATGATTGATATGATACGCAGGGAAAAAAAACAGGACAATTGGGAAAATGTGCATGAATTGGAGCACAGCCAGGAAACCGAATACGATAACCTGAATGAAGTTTTGCACCAGGCTATTGATAAGTTGCCCGAGAAACAAAAATCGGTAGTAATGTTAAGGGATTATGAAGGCTATGCTTACAACGAAATAGAAGAAATTACCGGATTAAACGAATCGCAGGTGAAGGTTTATATTTACAGGGCCCGCTTGTTTTTAAGAAATTATCTTGAAAAAATGAAAGTGGAAGTACAATGGACAGAATAAACAGAAATAATTACGAGGCTTTTTTCATAGATTACCTCGACGGTAATTTATCAGGTAGCTTACTTGATGAGCTCGAGGTATTTCTAGAGAAGAATGAAGACCTGAAAGAGGAACTTGAGATGATGAAAGGAGAAATGTATTTACCAAATGTTTCTGTTCACTACAAAGGAAAATACAAAATTAAAAATCCGGATACAGAAATAGATCAGCCTGTGGATGAAAGTAATATAATTTCAAAAATTATTGCTTTACACGAAGATGACCTTTCTGAACAACAAAAAAAAGAAGTACAAAATTTTATTTTTCATAATCCATATTATAATAAAGAATATCAATACTTTAAAAATGTTTATCTAAAGCCACAAACAATTCAAAACGAAAGTATTAAACAAAAACTTTATAAAAACACGTATAAACAATTAAATAAAAGTGGAATAATATATATTATTTCAAGTTCAGCTGCAGCAATTGCAGTATTATTAATAATTTGGAATTTCTTGAAAAATGATGTTTCCGGTTTACAACAAGTTTCTATGCATCAGAATTTTAAAACTACAGAAAATACAACAACAGAAAATAACACGAATAATTCGAAGGAGGACAAGATAGTCCCCATTCGAAAGCAAAAAGAAAACAAGGCTTTACCGGTTTTTATTAAACACAATGCTTCGAAAAAAGAGATAGCTTCCCATGAAACAGAATTGAGAAAAGAAGATTTCGAAATAAATAAAATTTCATTGTTAACTAGTGATGTAAAAGATTCAAATGTAAAAGGCTATCGGTTAAAATCGGTAACAAGCATGAATAACCTACCCAATTCAATACAAAAATCCGGATCAACGGATAAAACTATATCTATAAAAAGGAATGGAAAAGCTATTGGTAAGTTTTACGACCTGAATGAAGATTCAAAGCTTAATCATTGGGATGTTGTTACCCTCGCGACTAAAACCATTAATAAAATATCGGGCGAACAATTGATTAACCTGAAATTTAACAGTGAAGGGAAATTATCTGAATTCGCGTTGAACAATGATGTTGTTAAGATTTCGAAATATTCAAAAAATTGAAATTGTAATGTAACTTTTTGTAATGATTAACCGTCATACATAAAAAGTTTAATAATTTAATAAATAGAATGATGAAGACATTTATATTAAGTATAGCTTTAATAAATATTGTAAGGCTGGGTAGCTTTGCCCAAGACACTACGTCCCAAAATATTGTAGATTTACCTGCTCAAATTGAAGAAATGGCTGTTAAAGATACGATTGGAATGAATCAAGAATCGGACAGTGTTGAAATCAAGATTAAAAGCAAAAGTATTATAATTGACGACGATCGTGTAACAATAACCGATGAAAAAAAGGATAAGTATTATTCGTACGAGAAAAGAAAGAAAAAAAGCAAAGAATTTAAGGGGCACCTGGAAGGTGTAGATATTGGCATGGCTAATTTTATGGACGAGAATTACGAAATTACAAGACAACCGGATGAAGATTTTATGGATCTTAATACAGGTCGTTCTCATGCCATTACGATTTACCCACAGCAACAAAGCTTCAAGTTCATAACCAGTAGGTTTGGATTAGTTGCGGCGGCAGGTTTTACATGGGCAAATTATCATTTCGATAATAATAATAGTATCCAAAAAAGTCCGGCTACAGGTAATATCGAAGAAATTGTCTATCCTGAATCACTTCATAAAACAAAATTATCAGTTGGATATTTAAATGTTCCTGTTTTATTTGAACTACAACCTTTCGGATTTGGACAAAGGGCCTATATATCAGCAGGAGTACTTGGCGAGATAAAACTTTTTTCATACACCAAGGTAGTTTATAAGAGCAATGGCGATAAACAAAAAGAAAAAGACAAAGGTGATTTTAATATGAATCCGTTGCGTTATGGGCTAATCGCTAGGGCTGGTTACAACGATTTTGGAATATACGCGGTATATTATCCGGTTGAATTTTTTGAAAAGGGAAAAGGCCCTGAACTGTATCCTTTCATGGTTGGCGTATCACTGATGTTGGATTAGAAAATACATATCTAAAATTAAAAACCCGGTTCATGTTGTGCCGGGTTTTTTCATTTGTATTTGTCGTTTTTGTTTTGATTTTATTTAAATTAGCATTGAACAAATAACCAAATATGAGGTTTATGAGATATATTTTATTTAATTTTTTCTTAAAATGACTTCAGAAATATTATCGAACAGGGAACTTCGACGATATAATAATCAAATTGCTTTACCCGGTATTGGATTAAACGGCCAAAAAAAAATAAAAAAGGCAGGTGTCGTGGTTATTGGAACCGGAGGAATAGGTACTTCGGTAATGCAGCATTTGGTTGCTGCAGGAATTGGCTCACTGGGAATAGTTGATAATGCAATGGTTGAAGAAGCTAATATTCATCGTCAGACCGTGTATGGAACATCTGACCTTGGAAAACAAAAAGCTATTATTACAAAACAAAAACTTCGGGACCTTAATGCACAGGTAAACCTTAACATACACAATTTATGTATTTCAATGGGTAACCTTAACCAAATATGTACCCTGTATGATATTGTTATTGATGCGTCCAATCATTTGGAAACCAGTAAAGCTATTGCTGAATATTGTGAAGGTTGCAACAAGTCCTTGATTTTTGGACGCGCCGTTGAGTTTAATGTTGAAATAGGTGTATTTAATGATTGCAGCAAACTTAAAGCAAATGTAGATCAGCTTAATAACGAAGTTGAAAAAGACGGTTTTTTAAGTGCTATTGGGGGTATTACCGGGGCAATTCTGGCCCTGGAAGCTTTAAAAATGATTGCTGGTATTGAAAGTAACAATATGAACAGGATTAAAAAGTTTAATACATTGGAAATCTTAAAGTAAGCTGTTAATAATCTTTGTTTAAATATTTTTTATAATAAACGAAACATTTTATAAATTTATTCATATAAAATAATAGCTGTAAGATTGGTCATGTAAAATTAAACATTAACCCGGTTTATAATAGTATTCGTAATATTAATATACCCTGTTTAAAAAAAATACGTTACACAAAGTGTAACTAAACGTAATATAAATAATGGAAGGGAAATTAGTTTTCTTCATAGATGATGACAAGATAATACTTGATTTATTGGAATATACCTTTCAAAGCAGGGATGGGATAGAGGTTAAAACATTTTCATCAGGTGAGGAAGGGTTGTCGAATATTCAAAGCAGGAAACCTGATCTTGTAGTTTTAGATTATTGTTTTCATAAGCGAGGGCCAAGTGCAATGACTGGCCTTGATACCTTAAAGAAAATTAATGAATATGATAAGTCAATTCCTGTTATTATGCTAACCAGTATGAAGGATGACGATTTAATTGAAAATTTCAAGCAGTATGGCGCTTACAAATATGTATGTAAAGACAGTTATTTTATTGATACGCTGCTTGAAACAATTAACGAAGAGCTATTTGCCAGCAATCGGCAATAGGAGGGGCTCCAAATCATTTTACATTTATTCTATTCATAAATAAATTAATGATGTATAGCTTCCAGTATTCTTTCCTCACTGGTAACAGCACCTTCTGAAAGGTTAATGGCAGTTTCAATTAATGCAATGTGAGAATACGCCTGAGGGAAATTACCAAGTAACCTTTTGGTTTCAAAATCTATGTCTTCGCTGTACAGTCCCAGGTGATTACTATGTTTAAGTAAATTTTCAAACATATTTATTGCTTCTTCCCTTTCGCCGATTTTGTTTAAGCTATTGATCATCCAGAATGTGCATATTGTAAAAGAAGAGGTGGGTACCCCAAAATCATCATGATTTCTATACCTGTACATTAAACCATTGGAACAAAGCTGTTCTTTTGTTTTTATTACTGTTTTTCTGTATTTCTCATCGCTGGCATCAATAAACCCATAATCTTCCATAAGAAGGTTAGCCGCGTCCATATCATCCGATCCATAATACTGGGTGAAAGCTTGTAATTTTTCATTCCAGGCTTTCTTAAATATATCTTTTTTTATTTTATCCCTCAATCGGTTCCATTCAGGTATATAATCACGCATATTTATCAGCTTGGCAATTTTTATGGCGCGGTCAACAGCTACCCAGCACAATACCTTTGAAAAGGTGAAATGCTTATCTTCCGACCGTATTTCCCAAATACCTTTATCCGGTTTACGCCAATTATTCTCAACAATTTTGACGATACCCCTTGCAATAGTCCAAAAAGATTCGCTGTGCTGCAG
>JBNLCS010000668.1:0-3848 GCA_050303935.1 Bacteroidales bacterium | reverse complement strand
ATATAACAATGACGATACCGTAAAACTCACTGAAATTGACTGGGAAAACGCGACAACTGGTTGGGGCACCATAGGTATTGACCAATCAATTTCCGGAAATTCCCTTAATGTCAACAATAAAACATATAACAACGGAATTGGCACCCATGCAAACTCGGTGATTGAATATAACCTTCCTTCCGGTTATAAACGGTTTAAAACCTTTTGTGGCCTGGATAATGGAGGTGTTAGCCAAGGATGTGGCTCTACTGTAAAATTTTACGTTTTTGCACTTGATTCGATCACTCCAGTTGATACAACTACTCCAAAATTCACTGAGATTCCAAGTGGCGAAATATTATCACCAGACCAGCGTATTAAAATGGTTTTAAGGACAAAAACTGAACCTTTGTTAGATTCAGGAGAAATTTGGTTTAATGTTTTAACAAAAAATAACGAGGAATATGAAGAAATTATGCCCAATTCACCAATGGGTATTTCACGTTTGGACGAAAAATTTGTAGGCAACCTTAAACTTATTGAAATTACAGACCCTATTCAAATACATGATTCTTACGAGATGGTTTCTGGCAAACGCAATCATTGTGAGAATTTTGGAACAGAAAGGATTTTTAAATTTCTTAACACAAATAATCAGCCGGTAAATTTTGAAATTCGGGCTTATAACAATGGGATTGCATTTAGGTACGTTTTTCCAGACACCTCCCAGGATATGAAAAATATAGTTAAAGAAGCCACAGCTTACACATTACCCTCCAATACACATCGGTGGATGCAACCTTTCACCGATGCATATGAGGACTTTTACCCGTTGAATACAACCGGATCAGGCACAAACCCCAGCCAAGAATGGGGGTACCCGGCACTTTACAAAGTAAATGACAAACCATACTGGGTACTTATATCAGAAGCAAATATTTCTAAAAGAAATTACGGTACAAGGCTAAGCAACAAAGATGATTTAAATACATACAAAGTCAAATCGCCCCCAATGTTTAGATCGGATATCGTTTTAAATGGTGTAAAAACAACCTTGCCCTGGCAATCGGCCTGGCGGGTATTAATCATAGGAAGTTTATCCGATATTGTTGAATCTACACTGATTACCGATGTTAGTGATACCAATAAGACCGGGGACCCCGGATGGATAGAACCCGGCCCTGTTTCCTGGATTTATTGGGCTTACAACCACGGATCAAAAAATTATTCCATTGTAAAAGAATATGTTGATTTAGCGGTTGAAATGGGATGGCCTTACGTTCTGATTGACTGGGAATGGGATGTTATGAGCAACGGTGGCAATATTGAAGATGCTGTTGACTATGCCAATAGCAATGGTATAAAACCCCTTATTTGGTATAATTCGGGCACTGGTGTTACCTGGTCAACCCCTTACGACAGGCTTTTAACTGCTGCAAAACGTAAAGCTGAATTTGAATGGCTTAATAGTATTGGTGTTTATGGGATCAAAGTGGATTTTTTTGCCGGCGATCAACAAGATATGATGCAATATTATATTGAAATATTAGAAGATGCTGCTAAATATAATTTATTGGTAAATTTTCATGGTGCAACAATACCGCGCGGTTGGCAACGCACGTACCCAAACTTGATGTCGGTCGAGGCCGTATATGGTGCTGAATGGTATAACAACGCCCCTACCCTTACAAATAGGGCTGCAGGGCATAATACAACGCTACCGTTTACAAGAAATGTTATTGGATCAATGGATTATACCCCTGTAACTTTTTCTAATTCGCAAAATCCGCATATTACATCTTATGGGCATGAACTGGCATTAAGCGTAGTTTTTGAATCAGGCCTGCAACATTTCGCAGATCGTCCATCAGCTTATTACAACCTTCCTTCTGTTCCTAAACAATTTTTACAAAAAGTCCCTGTTGCCTGGGACGATACCAAATTAATTGACGGGTACCCTGGTGAAAAGGCCGTGATTGCGCGTAGAAAAGACAATATATGGTATATTGGAGGTTTGAATGGTAAAACAGAAGAGCAAACAATCGATTTAGACCTAAGCTTTCTTGATGAAGGCAGCTATTTTTTAGTCCTCATTAAAGACGGGAATAACAACAAATCTTTCGAAATAGATACTATGACTGTTACAAAAGGAGATGCAATAAGTGTCCCTTGCTTAAAGAGAGGGGGATTTTCGGGAGTTTTAAGCCAGAGAGATACCAGTGTGATCAATACTATTAAATTTAATTCAAAAAAGATCAGCACAATCAATATTTATCCCAACCCTGCTTCGAAAATTATTAATGTAGACGTTTCAAACCAAATTGGGCAAAAAGTTGATTTGTTCGACATGAATGGAAAAAAATTAGCATCATATCAATTATATAATAATAAAGCAGTTATTGATGTTAGCCAACTGAAGCCCGCGTGTTACTATATTTCTGTTTTATTAAATAATAACATTGAGAGAAAAAAATTCATAATTACACGTTAAAATATAACATAAACTAGCTATCGGGTTTCTGATCAAATTGAGGATGCCAAAACAAAATCTAATCTATTCCCGACGTGACTGGTAATTCGGCAAACTTAGTATTTCCATTACTCATCCTTGTTATCATGCACCAGCACCCGACCGGGTTAGTCTAAATAGCAGGGACTGATGTCCTTACCAATCCCCTCGGAAATTAAATTTCAAGTCTTTTTTATGAGAGACTTCTCCAAAAGTATTTATCTTAATTGATTTTGAAATCACGCAAAAGCCCTTTTCACTGCCCATCTATTACAATTATGATCATAACAATAAGTACAGGCGGTTCAATTATTCCAAAACAAACTTTGTAAAAAAAACTTATGAAGACAGAAATGGAAAGCTGTTATTATTTGCTGATCATCTGTACTATTTTGACAAGACAACAAATAAAATTCATAAGACTATTCAATTACCCGCCAACTATGCTTTTAGCAAATTATCTGTTGGTGAAGATAGTTCAGGTAACCTTTGGTTAGGGCATTTAGTAAACGGGGTTGTAAAACTTGTTTATAACGAAAAAAACCCAACGTTATAAAGCTGACAGATTGAATATACTTGATGATATTACTACAAATAATATATTGATTGATTATACAGACAGGGTTTGGATTGGTACTGAAAATAAAGGGTTGTTTTGTTATGATCAAAAAGCAGACCATTTACAGAAATTTTTAAATAATAAATCCGATGAAACATCTATTAGTGATAATGATGTTATTTCGTTGTGTATTGATCGTTCAGGTGTATTGTGGATTGGGACATTTACCCAGGGGTTGTGCAAATATAATTTATATAAAAAAGAATTTTATCATTTTAAATCAATCCCCGGCGATAAAAATTCTCTTTCCGGGAATGCTATCTCTTGTATTCACAGCACTACGCCTAATGAGTTATGGGTGGGTATTGATTTGGGCGGGGGCATTAACAGGTTTGTTTTTGATCATGACAACCTGTTAGGGGTAATACATTATAACCACGATCCTGATAACAAAAATTCCATTGCCGATGACAGGATCCTTTGCCTTGTACAAAGAAAAAACGGGGAAGTTTGGGCAGGAAGTACAGGATATGTGACAAAAATAATCCCTGAAAAACCAGGAGATAACAATCTCGTGGTTATCGAAAATTATAAACTTCTTTCATGGACATTCTGTATTTATGAGGACCAGCAAGGTACCCTGTGGGGAGGGACATGGGGTAGTGGACTTTGGCGATATAATAACAGTACCCATAAATTCACTTTTTTATCAAAACGATCCGGATAATCCTTTAAGTGTATGCGACAATATTATCTGGGCAATAAATGAAGATAATGCAGGGAACATTTGGATAGGAGGTA
>JBNLCS010000667.1:0-2414 GCA_050303935.1 Bacteroidales bacterium | reverse complement strand
TCAACAGAATCAGTCCTTGAGGTGATAACCAATGGTATTTTAGCCCCTGTAATAATACCGGCACATTTCGAATTTCCAAGAAAATTTAAAGATTTGTATAAAATATTTCCCGCATTTATTTCAGGTACCAACAGGATATCGGGGTCACCGGCTACCTCACCCTTAATTCCTTTTCTCCTGGCTGCTGCTATTGAAATTCGTATCGATAAAAAAGATGCCCCCCTTTTAGGTAGGTTGGAAGTAAATAGTACCGGGGATTATCAAAATTGGGAAGAACAAACATGTAAGTTAAATAAAACAAAAGAAATTCATGACCTTTACCTTGTTTTCAAAGGATATAAAAATGATATGTTTAATATAGATTAGTGGCATTTTAAATAAACTCACGATGATGATGGAATATTGGAAGCCCATTTCAAAAACTACGTTTTCTTCCCAATATTCCATCATTCCAGCAAATTAATACCCCTGAATTCCCCGGGCATAATTAAATCAACTTGATCAATAATATTTTCAACAACAGTAACAAAGTTCTGCAATTATTGTAATTAAATTTGAAAAAAAGTAAATTTTTAACCTCCAAGATAAAAAATAATAGTAATGAAGAAATTATTTAAGACTCTAATTTTGATAGCAATATTGGGAGTTATTCCCATTGAAATGTTCGCATGGCAGGGTATGCCAACCCCGCCGCTGCATGTTGAAGGACGCTACCTTAAAGACCCTACCGGAAAAAACGTCATTTTGCATGGATGGATGCAACCCAACGATAGTTACTTTAATGGAAGCCTTTTTGACAACCCGGTTGAATTCACCCCGGAAGATTGTGCTGATGCCCTTTATATTTTAAAAAAGCAAGCTGAATTATTAACAGACACAAGTTCACTTTTTGGATACGACCATGGCTGGTACCAAAGTTTCGTACGTATAGGGGCACCAGGGAACGGTTGGGACAATTATGGGCTTGTTGATACTGCCCTATTTCAACGGGCTTGGGATAACTTGTACATACCATACATCGATTATTGCAGATCACGCGGGCTCTATGTTGTCCTTATCGGTAGTGTGCCGTCTCCAGAATTCATGGGAACCCAATACAAGGAAAACCTGATGGGATACTGGAATTGGATAGCATCCTATCCTGGTGTAAAAAACGTGGATAACGTGATGTTCGAAATATGCAATGAGCCTGTAGATATTGAAAGTGAACTGGGGAATGGCGACTGGGGTTCCTGGAAAGATGAACATGACAAGGCGATTTCAGACTATATGCAAGATATTGTTGATACGATCCGGAGCACGGGAGCTGAAAATATCATATGGGTACCAGGCCTTGTTTGGCAGGCCAAATTGAGTAGTTTTGCCAAATACCCGGTAACAGGCACTAACATTGGCTACGCCGGGCACCGGTATCCTATAGGGGCGAATGATGCAGAGGAAATCACCAACAATTTCAATAGTGATTGGAAACTCTGCTCAGATCTATTTCCGGTTATTGTTACCGAGGGTTCATGGCATACCTTGGCAGCTGATCAGGGCTTAAGGACCGGATCAACCGAGGTTTTCGGAATTACCATTAAAAATCTTTATGACGAAGCAGGTAATATTAGTTGGATGACAGGCATGAATGGAGAAGTGATTTGGGGTATTGATGAACATCTGGACCCAGACCAATGGACCTATTCGGCTATTAACTGCGGACGGGCAGCATTCCATTGGTGGCCTACATATCAATGGTGTGCCCCTGACGATGGTACACCAAAGTTAGACCATTCCTCTGTAACTGATTTCAATCCAAAACAAATACAAGCATTTTTTAACTGGTCAATCCTGGATTCAACTAATTTTAATGGTTTCACTGTAAAAATCGATAGCCAGGCTGTAACCATTGACAGTGTTGTTTTAGGCGATACCAATCAGTTGGTTATCTATTTAGAAGATAGTGTTTTGGTTAATGATTATATAACCATGTCTTATAATAATGGAAATGTAACTTCTGTATTTCAGAAAAACCTGGCCTCATTTGAAGATGTATTAGTTGAAAACCTCCTTGAAGGATCTAGTCCAAGAATTGTTGAGCTTTCAACCAATGAAAACGGGGACACGCTCTTAGCAACATTTAATATGAAAATGGAAAACCCTTCAGATATTTCCACCCTTTCCATGGAGGCCGAATACAATGGAAATATAAATATCCCTCTGCTTCAAAGTTCATTTTTAAACGATGATTCTACTACTTTATTATTTCCACTTAATGAACAAACATACGCAGATTATAAACTTTTGCTGTCATACTCGGGAAACAATATTATTTCTAAAAGTGGTGGTGAGCTACAATCATTTTCTGATATTCAGGTAACAAATAACTCTATTGGCCTCCCTGTACAACTAGATTCAGGAAAAATTGAAATGGA
>JBNLCS010000666.1:0-3201 GCA_050303935.1 Bacteroidales bacterium | reverse complement strand
AAACGTTTTATACCTGAGCTCGAACTGGTTGATGGAAAAGTTTTTAATACCGAAATCAGTACTCAGTATCATGACAAAAACGGGGGATTATGGATTGGCACCCTAAATCGCGGGTTGCTTTATTATCATCCCGAAAGATTTAAATTCAGGAATTTTGGTAAAACGTATTTTAATAATTATGACAATAAAGATTTAAGGATTACCTGCTTCGAAGAATATAATGGCAATATTTTAGTAGGGACCAGAAATGGTTTGTTTACCATGGATAAAACCTCAGGTAAGATCAGAATAATGAAGGGTGTGCCACGGGATCTAAATTGCCATTCAATATTTAAATCTAAAAACAATAAACTTTGGATATGTACTGGAAAAAATGGAATATTTGAACTGGATGGGGAAAAAATAAATTCGCATTTTTATGATCAGAATATATATTGCGCATATGAAGGAAAAAAAGGAATTCAATACGTTGGTACAGATGAAGGACTGGCAATTTTTAATCATTCAAATAGTAACATTATACCGTTAAAATCTCACCAAAATAAATTGCTTGGTCCAGTATTCCAAATTGTTGAAACTGATCAGAATAAATTTATTGGAATAAATCAATCTGGCTTGTTCACATTCGATCCTGCAAAAGAATTAATCACAATTCCTAAAAGCAGTAATCACCTTAGAGAAAAAATGTTCAAACACAGCAACCATGAATACAACTGCATATATCCGGACAGTAAAGGTATGTTATGGTTTGGAACTGATGATGGGCTTAATGTTTGGGTCCCCGAACTGAATAAGTTATATTCATTTTACATGGAAGACGGATTGGTAAACAACGTCATCCATTCTATTATAGAAGATAATATGGGTAAAATATGGGTTTCTACTTCAAATGGTATTTCACAAATAGATATTTCACCAGATGACACTTCATACCATTTTACTTTTACCAATTACAACCAATATGATGGGGTAATTAATAATGAATTCGTTTCACGTTCAGTTTATATTTCACAAAACGCCAGGATATATTGGGGTGGATTGGATGGGTTCAATGAATTTGATTTATCAAGATTAACTTCATCAAACAGGCCTTTAAAACCATTATTTACAAATCTACATGTTTTTGGTAATGAAGTGAAACAAGGAGAATTGCTTAATGGAAACCGAATATTAAATGAATCCATCACTACTGTTAAAAATATAAATCTTAAATACAGTCAAAATTATTTTGGATTTGAATTTTCTGCTTTAAATTATATTAACCCAACCCGAACGTACTACAGGTTTAAACTTGAGGGATTTGATACATACTGGCGCGAAATCAATGGTGTTAAGGAACTTGGGCGTGTATATTACACGAATATTTCTCCGGGAAGTTACAAATTTAAGGTATATGCATCCAGCAAAAAAGGTGTATGGAACGGTGAATATGCAAGTGTATTGATCAATATATCCCCTCCAGTTTGGAAAACCAAATGGGCCTATTTTATTTACTTCATTTTTATAATTATTATTACATATTTGCTGGTTTCTTACTATATAAAAAGAAACCAATTGCGTAATGAACAAAAGCAAAAAGAACAGCTTGATCAAATGAAGTTTACTTTTTTCACCAACATCAGTCACGAATTGCGAACTCCAGTCACCTTAATAATGACCCCGTTGGACGCAATAATAAAAAAAATGGATGAAAGTGAGTTAAAAAATAAATTAAAAGGAATATACCGGAATGCTTTTACTTTATTAAGTATGATAAACCAACTACTTGATTTTAGAAAACTGGAATTGAAAGGAGAAGATTTAGAATTGAGTTATTGTAATATTGGTGAATATTTTGAATCCATTTCTTTAGGCTTTATTGAGTTATGTGATTCAAAAAACATAAAATTTTTAACGGATATACAAACGATCAATGAATATGCCTATATTGACACTGTAAAAATTCATAAAGTAGTAAACAACTTGTTGTCTAATGCTTTTAAATATACCCATGAAAATGGTAGCATAACGTTTTCTGTTGAAAAAAAGAAAAATAACAGTACCAATGATTTGGATTTTGTTATTAAGGTAAAAGATACAGGACACGGAATTCCTGAAGAAGAAATTCCAAAAATATTTGACAGGTTTTATCAAAGTAAAAACACAAAGAACACGGGGACGGGTATTGGTCTTCATTTGGTAAAAGAATATGTTCAACTCCATAAGGGCAGTATAGCTGTTGAAAGTATCGTTGAAAAAGGCAGCTTGTTTACCATAGTAATCCCAGCCTATTTAAAGCCTGAAAAAGTAGTCAATAAAAACCAGAAATTACAACAAAAAGAAAATAAGCCTAAAATTTTATTAGTTGAAGATAACCTTGAGTTTTTAGAATTTTTAACGCAAGAATTAGCGGATAACTATCAAATTTCTACAGCCACCAATGGAAAAGAAGGTCTTAATATGGTTACAAAAGATTTACCCGATTTAATCATTAGCGACCTAATGATGCCTGAAATGAACGGGGCAGATATGTGTAAAACTATAAAAAATGATGCTACGTTATCCCATATTCCTGTAATAATGCTCTCGGCCCGTGATGCCAATGCTTCACAATTGGAAGGTTTTGAAGCTGGTGCAGATGCTTATATCACAAAACCCTTTAACATGGATATTCTATTAACACGAATAAAACATATGTTAACCGAACAACGAAAAAGAAAAGAATTGTTTGAAAATGCCATCATTGTTAATACGGGAATAGACGTATCAACAAACGCTGATAAAGAATTTGTTAAAAAAGTTTTTGACTTTACTATCTCAAACCTAAACAACAAAAGCTACTCAGTAGAGCAATTAAGTAAAGATATGTGCATGGACAGGACAGGGCTTTACAGAAAATTAATTGCTTTATCGGGAAATTCCCCTACAGATTTTATACGTAAAATCAGACTTAAAAAAGGAGCTGAATTAATAAAACAAGGTTTATCGATTACGGAAATATCTGAAACCGTAGGATTTAAATCTGTAAGTTACTTTAGCAAATGCTTTCAGGAAGAATTTGGATTAAAACCCACGGAACTTTATAAAAATAATAGCTAATGTTTATTTGAACTTATTACTGATGGTTGTACATTTTGAGAGGCCAGTATTAGAGTATGCCTGTTGCTTATGACAGATAAAGTTTTCTAAAAGAAAAACCTAACAGGTCTATGAGACCTGTTA
>JBNLCS010000665.1:0-1977 GCA_050303935.1 Bacteroidales bacterium | reverse complement strand
AAGAAGTTAAAATTTATGAAGAAATAGCATCTAATATTTGTTAATGTGAGATACAAATGAAAAAGGCGGGAATATTCCCCGCCCTTGTAATATCAAACATAAAATCTGCTTATTTCTATACTGTAACTAAACGTTTACTTTCTTTCACCATATTCATAAATTCGTCAAATAAATATTCGGTATCAACGGGTCCTCCTGACGCTTCCGGATGAAATTGCGTTGAAAAGAAAGGCTTTGATTTATGGCGCATACCTTCGTTGGTGTTGTCGTTAATATTTACAAACAAAGGTTCCCACTCATGCGGTAATGTATTGTTATTAATAGCATATCCATGATTCTGTGAGGTAACAAATGATTGAGGGGTACCCACTTTTAATACGGGCTGATTATGGCTGCGATGACCATATTTTAGCTTGTATGAATCTGCACCTGCTGCAAGGGCCAGTAACTGGTTGCCAAGACAAATACCAAATATTGGTTTTTCCTGATGTATGGCCTTAGTCAGGTTATTAATGGTCTCCTCACAACGTTTAGGGTCTCCGGGACCGTTCGATATAAATAAACCATCATATTCCTCAGTATGTATATCGTGATCGTATGGTACCCTTATTACAGTTGCATCCCGCTCAATAAAACAACGGATAATGTTGTATTTTACGCCACAGTCTATCAATAATATTTTATACTTCCCATTACCGTAAACTTTTTTTTCACCAACGCTAACCTGGGCAACAAGGTTTTCCTTGCCGGGATCATACCAATCAACATCTTTATTATCAAATACTATTTTCCCTAACATGGTACCTTTTTCACGCAGTCTTTTGGTGAGGGCACGGGTATCTATGTCAAAAATTCCCGGCACTTCGTATTCTTTCAACCATTGTCCCAGGCTCCTGTTTGCATTCCAATGACTATATTCTTCAGTATAATCAGAAATTACCAAGCCGGAAATATGCAACCTGTCTGATTCCAAATACTTAAACAAATCGGATTCTTTTAAGTCAGAGGGAACACCATAGTTTCCAACAAGGGGATATGTAAGGGTAAGAATTTGTCCTTTGTATGAAGGGTCGGTAAGGCTTTCAGGATAACCAGTCATGGCTGTACTGAAAACAACCTCGCCCGAGATTGACTTGTCATAACCAAAAGATTTACCAGTCAGTTCAGTACCATCTTCTAAAATTAATTTAATTGGCTTAAAATTATTCTTCATTCTTTTTTTTGTTTTCTCTTGCTATATATGCTTCTATTATATCTTTAACTTGTTCAGGAGAAATGCGTTTGGCAATTATTTTTTTGTCTTTGTCCACTATGTAGATTTGATTAGTAGATTGCAGGTCAAGTTTTTCTTTATAGTCATAGCTATAAGGGTTCCAGGCATTCACCCAATCATACATTTTGTTCTTATTAATAAAATCTACCCATTTTACTTTTCCTTCATAACCTCCCATCATGTGGCATGCAACTACAACTGCACCTAATTTCTTGAGTTCAGGGACCATTTCATGTAATTTGGGAGAAGATTTTTTACAATGTCCACAATCGGCTTCCCAAAAATATAATATCAGGTAATCTGCTTTGATATTATGAATATTGAACATTTCACCCACGTAAACATTTTTTCGGGCAGATGTGTCGGTAAGCGCAGCTTTAAAATGTTCAGATGGTACATGGACTAATTGAAAATCAGGTATCACTTTTCCCAGAATCAAAGGCTTTTGTTTGGCCACTGTTTCTTTTAACTTGGTAATATAATCTTCGCTACTCCAGGTAGCTTCATCAATATAGTATTTCTCAGCAATGTGAAGGAACACGGCATCCATGCCCATGATCTCACTTTTTGCAAAATGATTTAACAAGGTAACAAGCATATACCTGAAAATTTGTTCATCACTCCGAGATTTCAATATTAACCAGTCAACTTCTTTAATTAAGGTATCCGGGATTTGTGGAACTACTTTTTCAATATATTTTTTA
>JBNLCS010000664.1:0-4405 GCA_050303935.1 Bacteroidales bacterium | reverse complement strand
GAACTCTAAAATTATAGGTGAAAAAGAAGCAAATGTTGAACTACAAGAAAATGAAGAAAAAGAAATAACCCGGAGTATTTCGGTCCTTAACCCTTCATTATGGTCTCCTGAGGACCCTTATTTGTATCATGCAGAAGTAATGCTGAAAAAAGGGAATAAAATAATTGACCATGAAAATGAAATTTTCGGAATTCGTTCTACACAGTTTAGTGCTGAAAATGGGTTTCTATTAAACGGTAAAAAAGTTATTTTGAACGGGGGATGTGTGCATCATGATAATGGTTGCCTTGGAGCTAAAGCATATGACCGGGCAGATGAAAGGAAGGTTGAATTATTGAAATCGGCAGGTTTTAATGCAGTAAGAACAGCACACAACCCTCCTTCCGAAGCTTTTTTAAGTGCTTGCGACAGATTAGGCTTATTGGTGATAGACGAGGCATTTGATGGATGGAAAGTAAGCAAAACACCATATGATTATGCAAGATTTTTTGAAAATTGGTCAGTTCGTGATGTTGAGTCCATGGTTTTACGTGATCGAAACCACCCTTCCATTATTATTTGGAGCATAGGGAATGAGATAATTGAACGAACAGATCCGGGTGCCATAAAAACGGCGCGTACCCTTGCAAATGCGGTGCGAAGCATAGACCCAACAAGGCCAGTGACATCTGCTATAACCACATGGAACCAGGGATGGGAGCGATTTGACCCATTATTTGCCGAACATGATATAGGTGGTTACAATTATCAATTAAACCGAGCACCGGGCGACCATGAACGTATTCCCGAAAGAATTATAGTTAACACCGAATCTTTTCCTGGCAATGCCTTTAAGATATGGAACATGGTACATCACAATGATTATATTATCGGTGATTTTGTGTGGACAGCCATAGATTATTTAGGCGAGTCGGGTATTGGTGCATATTATTATCCCGGAGAACAGGCAGGCGAACATTGGGAAAGTGACCGGTATCCATGGCATGGGGCATATTGTGGTGATATAGATTTGATTGGCTGGAGAAAGCCTATCTCACATTACCGGGACCTACTATACAATAACACGGAAAAAATTTATATGGCCGTTCGTGAACCCAGTCCTGAAAATGGTGAAATTAAGCTTACGGGTTGGACTGTATGGCCAACCTGGGAAAGTTGGACATGGCCCGGTCAAAAAGGGAAAGACATACAGGTGGAAGTGTATTCCAGGTATCCAAAAGTACGGCTTTATCTTAATAATGAACGTGTTGGTGAAAAACAAACGTTGATAGAACAGGAATTTATGGCTGTATTTACAATACCCTATCAGCCAGGAACACTAAAAGCGGTAGGTGTAAAAAATGATAGTGAAGTAGGTTCAACAATTTTAAAAACTGCAGGTAAAGCAACAAAAATAAAACTAACAGCCGATCGTACCCAAATAGTTGCAAATGGACAAGATCTATCATTTGTTATGGCAGAAATAACTGATGACGAAGGGAATATTCAGCCGAATGCAGATAACCTTTTAAATTTCGCTATAGACGGACCAGGAACAATTGTTGGAATAGATAATGCCAACTTGAAAGATCCCGGCCCTTATATTGGAAATTCGAGAAACGCCTGGCATGGAAGGGTATTGATAGTTATTAAAAGTAATCAGGAGCCGGGTGAAATAAAACTTAAGGTTATCTCAGACGGGCTTTTAGGTACCGTATTAACTATCAAAGTGGTATAATGTACAGAAAAAGTTGATTGAAAAGAGTTTGCCGGGTAACAAATACCTTACTGCACATTGACCTGCCCGTTGAAGTACGAAAGTGGTATTTTAACCGGTAAAAATGAACTGGTGAACATGATGTTAGATATGTAAAAAATAAAAAACCCCGGTTTTCCGGGGTTATAATTTTTGTGGAACTTAAACCGGTTATTTAATGGTTAACTTTCTGGTTGTTAAATTATTACCCGATTGTATCATGACAATATAAATACCTTTTTCCAAATCAATTTCAATGTTAAGGATTGAGGGCTGAAGGTTTTCTTTTCTATAAATGCGTTTACCATCGGCTGATACTATTTCCAGGTTAATGTCATTTCCGTTTTCTAAGGTGGATAAATCAATACTAAACCGGCCATTATTTGGGTTCGGGAAAATGTTTATACCTTCACCCAACAATTCCTGATCATTTGCACTGCTGTGTTTAATTGACTCAAACATTTGGTTTTCTGCACCGCTTACACAGGCCCATTGCAAAGCATTAGCGCCATCTGCTGTTGATACACCTTCTATATCAATGCATTTTTCGCTATGACGTGCAATAATTCTCCATCTTCCTGTACCTGCACTTTGAAAACGGAATTGCTGTTGGTCCCCTCCCCACCATGACCAGGTGTTCAGGTTAGCACCATTAGCAGTAGAGATATTGTAAATATCAAAAGCTTGTCCGGAAGAAATAACAGGAGAAATTCTATGCCAGATTCCATCAACCGGGGTTACCACAAAACGTTGGGGATCCCCACCCCAGTAGCTCCACTGTACAATGTTAGTACCATTTCCGGTTCCCCAGTTGTAAGTATCAAGTGCTTTTCCACTATGTACTGCAATAAATGAATACGTTCCGTTTAATGTGCCATTGGTCCCGCTGCTTGAAGAACTACTTGAGCCACTACAACTGCTGCTAACGTTGGCATAGCTTCCTGAACCGGAAACAGATACGGCTGACTGACAACAACCTGCCTTAACACTACAGTTGGTTCCGTTTTCTATCCAAATGCCAAGACCGGAACACTCATAAATTTCTGCATTGTTTAAATGACAATTTACAGTAGGTCCCGATTGAACAATAAAAAACCCTCTTCCACAGCGGTCTGCTCTGAGATAGTTCGTAGTGATATTATTACATCCATTGGCATAACGCAATCCGGCATAACCGCCACCCCAACAACAATTGTAAGCATCTACATTTTCAACAGATCCGTTTCGGGATTGGTTGAATAATACACCACAATCACCACAATTTCTTGCAGTTACGGTTCCATCAATGTCGATACCGTCAATACTGTAAGTTTCAAGACCGTGAGAACCGCAATTTTCAACGTGAATGTCCCTCATGTAAAGATTGTAGATTGTGTAATTCCAAGGGTTACTGGACCTACTGTCAATACGCATACCGATCCAGCCGGCATCAATGACGCTTACATTCGTAAAGCTAAGGTCACTCGCTCCACTACAGCGGATACCATACTGCGTTATATTTCTAAGTGTTAAATCGTGGATCTCAAACCCATTACGGCCGTTGTTTGAAATACCGACACCGTCAAAGTTGCAGGTAAGTGTATTGCCATGACACCATAACCGTATATCTGTGGCAGTAATGCTGATTGTCTGGGTTATTGTTCCGCTAACCAAAATATCGATATCGCGGTTAGTGCCCATGCAATTCATAATTGCCTGGGCTAAGTTATTAGTAGAACCTTGGTCTACATTATTTACACGCCAAATGTAGCTGCTACCTGATTGCCGCACTTCATTTGTATATGCAAGTGCATCATTCATAAATAATGCCCCTAAAGACATTAACATAATACTTAAAAATAGTTTTTTGAATCTCATAATTAATAATTTAATAGTTAGTAAAGTGTGGGTTTAAGCTGTTTTAATCATCACAATTCAAAGAAATGATTAAAAAAGTGTATTCTTTTGGTTATCATAATTGTTGTAAGTTTTATAAATGGATTTTGTAAAAAAGTATGGATATTATTTTTCCATGTAGAATAGTATATGTTGACGTAAGTTGTCTTTTTTGTAGGTACATGGAATAAGCAGTTAATTTACAATACAATAATAGTAAATTTCATGGAAATTTAAGTACGAATTGGTATTTTTTATGCATTGAAATTTGCTTTTTTCAAAATTTGTTGGAAAAGAAATTTAATAGGTATACTATATATTCAGAAATTTTATGGACTAAATTTATTAAACTATTTTATTCAGGTATAAGATTTTTCAATTTTGAACTTCACGTTTCAACCCTATTGTTTTTCAATTTAATACAACTTATATTTAGTCTTTATGTTTTTACATGTTATAAATTGTAAATTAAAAACCATCATGAATTCAAGAAACATTATATTACAAAGAATATTCTTTTGTTATTCGATTATTGCAATTTCATTTTTAATGTATTCTTGTACCCGGAACCATCAAAAAGAAGCAAAATTACCGGGTGTAAGTGTTCTTTTAATTGATACTGATCATGCAATAGCAAATATTGACAAAAACATATACGGTCATTTTTTGGAACATATAAACCATTCCGTTGTGGATGGATTATTTGCCGAACAAATACAAGGACGTGGTTTTGAAGGTAATGACTTTGAAAAATATTGGAAAATAACCGGAAATGTAAGTAGTACGGGTATTGTA
>JBNLCS010000663.1:0-6970 GCA_050303935.1 Bacteroidales bacterium | reverse complement strand
TATTTTTCATAGCCTTATAATTAACTCAAATATTTCATTTGAAATTTATAAGGTATTAACGATCAGTAAATTTTCTGTTTTTGCTATTTTAAGCATTGTAACCGTTTTTATCGGTATCTGTATATTGTTCGATAAGTTTCTGTTAATTTATTCTGAAACATTGCCTAAAAAAGTACTGATCAAAAATGCGTTAGTCGTTTTGGTAATATTTATTGTGGCAGGAACATTTTTGTCCGGAATTGTAAACACCATGTTCATGGTAGCTATTCTTGTCTCCATATTTGTAATCAGGATATCAGGAAATAAGGGTTATAATTTATCAAGGCTTACATTGCTTGTATTTATTTTTTCAGTTTTCTCAGTATATTATATTTTAACTGAAACCGATAAAAAACAGTTTGATAATAAAAAAGTTTTAGCTGTTAACCTGTCAACCGAACATGATTATATAACAGAAATGCTTTTGGATACTTTGAGTAAAAAAATTAAAAATGATAAAAGAATTTTTGAATACCTTGAAGATATCAATAATAGCGAGCGTGAATTATTGGAATATATTAACGGAAAATATTTTAGAGGATATCTGGACAAATATAAAACCCTGATTTATATATGTGCCCCACATGATTCATTATATGTAACTACCGATGACAAGAATTTCCATTGTTACGGTTTCTTTTCGGATTATGTGAACGAATTTGGAATAAGTGTTCCGAATACAAGTTTCTATTTTATGAATAACCTTGGGGGGAGAATAGCATATTTTGGTGCCATTGTCTACAATTTGAGCCATACGGATGAATTTACCCTTTTTATTGAATTGCGTTCAAAACTGGTTTCTTCTGAGCTAGGATACCCGGAATTGTTAATTGACAAAGATCAACAACAAAGAAAGGTGTTGAGTGAATATAGTTATGCAAAATATAATAATCAGGAGCTAATGGAGCAATCTGGTGAATTTCAATATCCTTTACGAAGTGAGTTTAATGCTAAAAAAGAATTTGAAAGAATTATTTTAGATGGCTATAAACATGTGATTTATTATCCTGACGATGAAAATGTTATTCTAATAAGTAGTCCCAAAATAAAATCTTCTGATATTTTATTTACTTTTTCTTATCTGTTTTTATTCTTCATGTTGAGTTTAGGAATTCTTGTAATAATCTATAAACTTAATATGATAGAAAAACTATTTTTGCCGACTTTCAGAAATAAAATTCAGTTTTCAATGATCCTTGTACTTATAATATCACTAATATTAATTGGTGGTTTTACGATATATTATAGTACGCAGCAATATAAGGAAAAACATTATGAATTTATAAGTGAAAAATTACAATCGGTTCGAATTGAACTGGAACATAAGTTGAGCAGTAGTGATGAACTGGCAAGTGATTGGTATGCGAAAGGCTATGATAACCTGGATGAATTATTGCGTAAATTTTCCAATGTTTTCTTTAGTGATATTCATCTTTACGATCCTGAAGGAAACTTATTGGCATCATCACGTCCTGAAATATTCAATAGAAGTTTGCAGGGTTCTAAAATAAACCCTGAGGCCCTTTTTCAGATGAAAGAAAATAATATGGGGGAATTTATTCACAACGAGGAAATAGGCTCACTTAGTTATTTATCAGGATACTTGCCATTTTTTAATTACGATGGAGATTTACTTGCGTATTTAAATTTACCTTATTTTACACGTCAGAAGGTTTTTAGTGCTGAAATAACAAGTCTGGTGGTCGCTGTTTTAAATATTTATGTCCTATTATTTTTATTGACGATCGCCCTTGCCTTTGTAATGTCTGAACAAATAACCCATCCGCTTAAATTAATACAGGATAGTTTCAGGAAAGTTAAGCTTGGAATACAAAACGAAGTCATTAATTATGAAGGGGAAGATGAAATAGCAGGGCTTATTAAAGAATACAACAGGATGGTTGTTGAGCTTACCAAAAATGCCGAAAAACTAGCTAAATCGGAGCGGGAAATGGCATGGCGGGAAATGGCCCGGCAAATTGCACACGAAATAAAAAATCCCCTTACACCAATGAAACTTCAAATTCAGCAGCTTCAAAGGACCTGGAAAAATAAACCGGATAACTGGGATGACCTGCTGAATAGGGTATCAACCACGCTTATAGAACAGATCAATACACTATCATCAATAGCTACTGAGTTTTCAAACTTTGCTAAAATGCCTAAACCTAAAAATGAGGTGGTCAATCTTGTTACAAAATTAGAAAACACCATACAGCTATTTGAGCAAACAGAAAATATTACATTTCAGCTTAACGTAAAATGCAATGATGATATTGCTATTTACGCAGATAAAGAACAAATATCCAGGGTATTTACCAATCTTTTTAAAAACGCAATACAATCAATTCCCGAAGACAAGAAGGGTTTGATAGAAGTACACGTTTCAACTTTTAATGATGATAATGTGCGCATTGAAATAATAGATAATGGAAGGGGGATTCCTAAAGAAATTCACAACAGTTTGTTCCAACCTAATTTCACAACTAAATCAGGTGGTATGGGGCTGGGATTATCTATTGTTAAAAAAATAGTGGATACCACCAACGGCAATATTTATTTTTCATCAGAACCTGGAAAAGGGACATGTTTCACGTTGGAATGGGAACAATTTAAATAAATATACGTTAATATACCTTGAATAAATTGTTCAGAAACTGTTTGAATTTTGTTTTTGGAATTTTTTATAGCAGATTTTTTTGACCGTATAAGGCAAATTTTTAGCGAACCGACCAAAGGGAGCTCACGAGTAATAGTGGTTACTATTTAAGAAAAATTTAACGCAATACGGACGAAAAAGAAGCATAAAAAAACCGAAGGATAAAATCCAAACAGTTTCTCAACTTGGTTTAATATATTTTACGGCTCAAAAATATTTTTATATTTGCATTACTAAGTAACAAATAATACGTTTAGTGCTGAATCATTTTTCAAAATATCATATCTTATTTAGCCTTTCATTGTTTGTTTTTGTTTTTGATATCGGTGCGCAAATAGGTGGTGTTGTTAATGATTATCAAAAAGTTACAAATATAAATCTGGATACGGTAACCGTTGATAATGCATCTGATTTCAGTAAAGGGGATAAAGCAATGCTTTTTCAGGTTACGGGTGCCCTACTTCATATTGAAAAGGATAAAGTTAACCCGGATATTGATGCAGAACTGGATTTGATTAATAACACAGGTATTTTTGAGATTTTAATAATAGATACAGTAGATTATGCTCAAAACAAAATTATTTTTGAATCCGAAGTTGAAAAGAACTACAATATAGGTGAAGTTATTCAATTAATTCGTATACCAGAATTTGAATCCGTTTCTGTTGATTCAGAAATATCTGCACAACCTTGGAATGGAGAAACCGGGGGGGTAGTAGCGTTAATTGCTAATAAATCGTTAACATTAAACGCTAATATTGACGTTACAGGCCAAGGCTTTCGAGGGGCTGATCCGGACGATCAGGCGGATTATCTTGGTCAATGCCGAAACACATCAGGTACCGAATATGATTCGTTAGATTATTATTTTAACACAGAACATCGCGCTGGTTTAAAAGGAGAAGGTTTTGTTACTATCAACAATAAATATACGAGGGGCTACAGCTCCATGGCGAACGGTGGTGGCGGTGGCAATGGGAGATATGCCGGTGGTGGTGGCGGAAGTAATATAATTGATGGCGGTTCCGGTGGGGCTGAATTTAAAGAATGCGGGGCATCTACATCATATAACACCGACGGAGGTATGTTCGATGTTGGTATAACCGAGTTCTATTACTTTTCAGTGGCCAAACCGAATCCACGTATAACCTTTGGAGGTGGGGGAGGTACATCAAATCAGAACCTTGATAGTAGTTATGTTGCAACCAAAGGTGGAAATGGTGGGGGCATTGTAATTATTCTTGCTGATACAATTATTGGAAATGGAAACGCTATTATCGCCAATGGTGAGAGTGTAACAGATACAGCAACTGCTGGTGGCGGTGGCGGTGGCGGTGGCGGGGCTATTATTATGGCCGTTAATTATTATGCAGATGAAAATATTGAATTGCTGGCAAATGGTGGCGGTGGCGGTGTAGTAGGAAATCCACATGCTGATTCTTTGTTTGGGCCTGGTGGTGGCGGCGGTAGAGGTGTAATATGGCATTCTTTTAAAAATCTGCCTCCTGCTGTGTTTGCAAAAACACAATATGATTTTGGCACCAGAGGGCTTAACTTGGTTGGGCCACCATTGGATAAAGCGCATGGGGCCACAGATGGCGCTGATTCATTATCGGGTTTACCCAGGAAATATGCCAATCTTGTGCTCCCGCTTACAGGTTTTCTCTTTAACACTGTATTTGAAGATGATACCATTTGTGAAGGGGAAGAAGCTGCTTTGTTGAAAGCAACACGTCCTCGCGGAGGTATTGGTGTATATTCTTACCAGTGGCAGAAAAGAACAAACTTTTCGTCATGGCAAAATGTGGGCAATATAGCTGATTCTTTAACATACACCCCCGGTGTACTAACCGATACTACACATTTCAGGCGCATCGTTACATCGGGTTCTTTTAACGATACAAGTAAGGTTATCACAATTTACGTTCACGATGCTATAACCGGAAACACCATTGGAAGCGAACAAAAAATATGCAGTGAACAGGCCCCGAACATGCTAACAGGAAATTCATATGGCGGGGGTAATAATACCGAATATGATTTTCAATGGGAAGTAAGTAGTGATAATTCAGATTTTAGCCCAGTTGTTTCAGGAGGTAAAAATGAGACCTATTCTCCGGGCGTGCTTAACGATACGTTATATTACAGAAGGGAAATAAACTCAGGGGTGTGTACAAATTATAGCAATAGTGTGCTTATAATGGTCCTTGATCCTATTGTTGATAACAACATTTCGCTAGAACACGACGTTTGTATAGGAAATGAGGGCTTGCCCTTAACTGGTGAACCGCCAACCGGTGGTGATAATACTGATTATACATTTTTATGGGAACAAAGTGATGATAATGTTATCTGGACCAGTGCAACCGGAACAAATGATCAACCAGGTTATAATCCTCCGGTAATCAATGATACCATATATTATAGGAGATATGTTACTTCCGGTGCGGGTTTATGTGAAAGTACAAGTAATATTTTGCGCATAGATGCCCTTAATCCTGTTGAAAATAATGTAATTTCAGATAACGATACCGTTTGTTATAATGATAAAATTGTCCTAAATGGGCTTTTGCCAGTTAAAGGAAATGGTTCTTATTCGTATAAGTGGATACACAGTGATGATAATATTTCCTGGGATACCATACAGGGTGTTGCTAATAAAAACCTTAACAGTAACCCTCTTACAGGTAACACATATTTCAGGAGAATTGTAATTTCAGGACGTAATGATGCTTGTATTGATACAAGCAATGCTGTTTTCATACGGGTGTGGAGCAGCATAGAAGGTAATGTTATTGCTGCGGATGAGGAAGTATGTGAAGGTGTTTTGCCCCAAAATAAAACCGGAACCCAAATACTTTCCGGTGGCGATGAATCAGAATATTTATATCGTTGGCAAATTAAAACTGCTGAGGGTGCGTATACTGAATTGCAGGGAAATAATACCAATGCTGCTTACAGTTTCATCCAGGTACTGGACCCGGGAGAATATTATATTAGAAGAAGGGTTGTCTCAGACGTTTGTACAGATTTTTCAGATTCAATAAGTTTGAGAGTATTACGGGAAATATCAAATAATAGTATTTCAACTTCAGATAATGTATGTTACAACAATGACCCGGTTACCTTCAGTTCTGAAAATCTTGCTGGTGGTAATACTACTACCTATGATTTTGAATGGCAGTATGCCCTTAATACGGATGTATTTATGGATGTTGCAGAAAATGGGAATGTTCAAAATTACACTTTCCGGGGATTAACCCAACCTATATCTTTTAGGCGTATTGTACAATCAGGGGCCTGTACCGATACAAGTAATATTGTTAACGTAGATATTTTAAGCCTGCCAGTATCAAACATAATTAATACATATGATACGTTGTGCCAGGGAGAATCACTTATTATCAAATTAGAGTTACAGGGTGTTTCACCATGGCAAATAAATTATCAGGATGAAAACATGATCATGCAAAGTGTTGATGTTGATCAGGATAATAAAGAAATAGAATTGACGCCTACATCATCGTATACATTTACTACTTTACAGGTTATTGATGCGAACAATTGTGAAGCTACAGAAATGGATGGGGCAGCCAATATCGAGGTTTACACTTTCCCTGAGGCACTTGGAGGAGAAGATCTTGAAGTATGTGGGGATCAGATTACCTTAGATGGTTCAGAGGGATTTGAGGTTGAATGGGAGTATAATGCAAATGAGGTTGAGATTGACAATGTAAATGAACCAAAAGCAGTCGCTACCAAGGTACAGTATGGTCAAACATCTCTGAATTATCACATGTATAACTGGGAGTGTGAAGTGGTAGATGAGGTGGTTGTAACTTTTTATGAGCAACCGGAAAAACCTTTTGCAGGAAATGATATAACCCTTGATTATGGCACGAAAACGATGTTGGAAGCGGAGATGCCAGCGGTAGGAACAGGTACGTGGTCAGATACTGATACAGCATCCATAGTTGAATTTGTCGATAAAAATGACCCAAAAACTGTTGTTCAAAACCTTGTGAGGGGAGAGCAGTATGAATTTGTTTGGAAAGTAGTTCATGGTACCTGTCCCTCAGTTTCAGATACATTATTAATTATAAGCGATGAGTTAAAAGCACCTGAAGGATTTTCCCCTAATAATGATAATAAAAATGATTTTTTTATTATAAAAGCATATAATAGCCTTGAAGAAGGTGAATATATAGAACTTCACGTATTCAACAGGCGTGGGCTTGAAGTTTATAATTCAGATAAATATAAAAATGATTG
>JBNLCS010000662.1:0-2323 GCA_050303935.1 Bacteroidales bacterium | reverse complement strand
ATCCAGATATTGTATGGGAAAAAACCAATGCAACCAATATCGGAATTGACCTGGGCTTTTTCAAAAGCAGCATCACCGCTTCATTAGACGTGTTCAACCGCCAAACATCCGACATGCTGTTGCAATTGCCCCAACCGCTTTCCACCGGAACAGATGAATACCCGTGGCAAAATGCCGGGGAGGTTAATAATAAGGGTTTGGAAGCTGTTCTCGGCATTAAAAGGAACATAGGTAAGTTTAACATGGATATAAGCGCTAATTTTACCAAAATTTATAACAAGGTAACCAAACTTGGCGAAGAAGGCAACCCTGTTTTGGGCGCATATTTTAGTGCAGATGCCGACTTCCTGAAAAATACATTTGCTACCCATACAGCAGTTGGACAGCCTATTGGTATGTTCTACGGGTATCAAATTGACCGTTCAAAGTACGAGAACGGTTTATGGAGGCAGGAAGATAAAGATGCCGGTTTTCCTGACCATGCCTTGCCTCCTGTTGGTAAAGATTACATCTTTGCAGGTGATGTTATTTTTAAAGACCTGAACAACGATAACAGGATTGATGAAAAAGACAAAACATATATTGGCAATCCTCATCCGGATTTTACGTATGGGTTTAATATTAAATTGAATTATGCCGGTTTTGACCTTTCAATTTTCTTACAGGGTTTGTATGGTAATGATATACTGAACCTGGAACGTTATTATTTATATGGCTATGAAAGTGACCATAATGTGATAAGTGGATTGTGGGATATGTCATATCAAAAAGACAACGAGGATGCTCCATATCCTATTTTATCACAAACAACAGGAAGCCTGAACGATAATTACCGGATTTCGGACTTCTATATTGAAGATGGCTCTTATTTACGGTTAAAAAATCTGCAGATAGGCTATAATTTTCCAGAATCCTGGCTTGAACGTGTAAAAGTGCAAGGTTTGAGATTATATGTCGGAGGATACAATCTTCTTACTTTTACGGATTATTCAGGGTTTGACCCGGAGATTGGAACCAAAAACAATACGTTCATTGGCATTGACATGGGCGAATATCCCCAGGCACTTACCTATATGGGTGGACTAGTATTGGACTTTTAACATAACTTTAAGAAAATTGAAAAATATGAAAAAGAAAACTATTTTATATTTTATTACATGTTTGTTGTTCTTTACCGCGTGTGAAAAATACTTTGACATTGATCCGGTGGGCAAATCAACAGAAGAGACGTTTTATTCCACTATCAATGAATTCCAGGCAGGGCTTAACGCTGTGTACAGCGTTTTGCGCGAAAAGGATTTTCAGAAATCGCTGACCCTTATTGGCGATGGTATGAGCGATGATTTTCTTTACCAGGGAAATGGTGAATTTGGTGAAGACGGGAATAGTATACAAAACTTTAATATCACGGCAGACAACGAATGGGTGCGCATTTGGTACAAAACAAATTATAAAGGTATTTACCGGGCCAACCAGTTGTTATCGAATATTCACAATGAACTGGACATCAGGATTGATTCCAATTATGTTATTGATCTTCAGCAGTGGCACCATATTTACGGCCAGGCATTGTTCCTTAGGGCATATTTTTATTTCAACCTGGTTCAAACCTTCGGGGGAGTATCTATAGTACCTGAGACTATTGATATCGAAAATACTATTTCACCCCGGTCATCTCTGGATTCAACCTACAGGTATATTGAGAAGGATTTACGCGCCGCCTGCGTACTGTTGCGCAATGGTTATTCGTATACCACCAATAACGGTACTACCCAAACCGGTTATGGCGAGGCCACCCAATATGCAGGGCTGGGCTTGTTAATGAAGGTTTTAATTACCCAATGCAAAAACGGAGATGGCTCACCCAAATGGGAAGAAGCCCGTATGATTGGTAGTTACTTATCCAATAATTATGGAGATGTTAGTATAGAAATTTCATATAACGATATTCTCAAGTTGGAAACTTTCTATCCAGGATATTCATGGGATGATTGGAAAGCCGAGTTCAAGTATGATACAACCCTGGGAAAATCTAATTCAGATATAATGCAACAACTGGCCATAGAAAATGGTGACGGAATATTGTTATCATTTTCCCAAAAAAGAGGGGATCGCGGTTTGCAAAGCTGGCCTGATATATGGAGGATAGCCAACCAAAATTTTGCATCAAGCAGTGAACCTGTTTTTGTGGTTCCGGCACTAAAAGCTATTGGGGTTGATCCTGACGATTACAACTATTTTAACTACGCCGACCCGTTGTATGCAACACAGCAACCCGATGCAAGTGGTTGCGCTTTGATCCCTTCAGTTGACCTTCTTACTT
>JBNLCS010000661.1:0-4868 GCA_050303935.1 Bacteroidales bacterium | reverse complement strand
TTTGTTATTGACCGTTACCCAAATTGAGCGAAATCGCTCAATCGATAAAGTAAATGTAAACATTTCACCACACCCATTTGGTGGAATGTTACATTTACTAGATCGGGGTTAACACTAAGTAAAGCGATACTTCATTTCACTGGTACCGCTCAACTTAGGTGTTACTATTTTGTTAAAATTTTAAGGTGAAATTCTCATGGGAATGTTGTATTTTGTGGGTACTGTTATAAACGAGTTGTGCAAAAAAAGAAATTTATAAAAAAATACAAAAGTTTAACTCTAGCTGCATTACTCGTTGATAGAGTTAAACTTTGTTTAACCCATAGGGTAGTTGTAAGCAAGTGTAAAAAACCGGCTCGACACATTGAATCTTGATTTAAATAATTATAAAGAACGGATTGATTGGATTGGAACTCCGTTGATAAGTCAGTGTAGCTTGAGGGGAATTTATTTTGTTTTTTCTCCCCTCACACAAAGGTAAAATGAAACCCCAGCGCACATTGCACACATTGCCAAAGCCGATTCGTTGTCGGACGAGACATTTGAAAAATATTTTGGCCCGGCAACGTATGCCTTTAATTATGGAAATGTTCATTTTATCGTGTTTGATGATATTTTATATCCCGATCCCCGGGATGGTATGGGTTACTGGGGTGGGTTGACCAAAAGGCAATTCGGGTTTATTAAAAATGATCTTAAGTATATACCAAAAGACAAACTAATTGTATTTGCATCCCATATTCCCATTAGTGAAGATGAAGAGGAAGTAGCTCCCAATTACGATGCCTTTAGGGATGCAGATCGGAACAAATTGTTTGAATTATTAAAAGACTATCCCTATACATTCTCCATGTCGGCACACCGGCATAAACAAAGCCAGGATTTTTTAACTGCCAAAGATGGTTGGTTAGGAGAGGGGATGCACCATCATTTTAACGTGGGGGCTACTTGTGGTAGCCGGTATACAGGCCAGTTGAATGACAAGGGAGTACCCATATCGACTATGCGCGATGGCACTCCCAAAGGATACGTGTTTATCACTTTTACTGATAATAAGTATGTGATTGATTATAAGGTGGCCGATAAACCATCGGATTACCACATAAATATTTATGCACCCAAAGCTGTGGAAAAGGACAAACGAACCTCGGCTGAAATTGCAGCTAACTTTTTCATGGGAAGTAAATACGATACCTTATTGTATAGAATTGATGACCAGGAATGGAGAACCATGAGATATTCGGAAAAGTTCGACCCGTCATATTGTTTTTCTATATATCAGTGGGATGCTTCCGAAACCCTTTTACCGGGAAACAGACCGTCTCTCCCCAATGTATCTAAACATTTATGGGTAGCCCCGGTTCCGGTAAACCTGGAAAAAGGAAATCATAAAATTCAAGTAAAAGTAACCGACAGGTATGGTCGAGATTTTAAGGCCGAAAAAGTGTATCGTATTGAAGTGAAGTAAAAATTGATATATATTTCATGCAAACATCGGGTTAGGCTATCGATAAGAAAATAAGCAATGAACATGAAAGTTATTTCAAATTTAAGCCTAAACCCGATATTTATTAATTTTTCTTTTTTGAATTGAATAATACCAAAGCAGATTTATTTTATAACATCTTTTAAATCATTCCACAAATCATAATAAATCAACTCCATTTTCTCTAGTATCATAAATGTACCAGTGTTGGTGAAAACCCCGATAGTGGTTCCATTATTAAGGTTATAAAATACATAGCACGATGCCCCTAAATGAAGACCTGCGTGGCCAATCCATTTTTCACCGTCTTCTTCAATCGTCATGAAACCATGGCTATACCCCGTATTCATCCTATATTCGTGATTTTCTTCCACCCAGTCGGTTTTAACCAATTCGAGTATTTCCGGACTCAATACATTTCCTTCGAAAACCTGCTGGTAAAAAGTGACCATATCCAACGGGCTTGCAATTACTCCATCAGCTCCCAGAATACATTCGGTTAAACTGTTTTGGATATCTGAACAATTCTCTACAATGCCATCACCGTATTGTTCCCAATAGTTAGCTGCCACGTTGCCAAGTGCCGGGTATCCTTCATCGTGGTAGTGCATGTTTTCTAAGGCAAGTGGTTCAAATATTCTTGTCTTAAACGACTCAATATGACTACCTTCAATGCTATCAATTAGAATTGACAATAGCATGAAATTAGGATCGGAATAGGTGTGTTCTTTACCGGGAGCATACAAGGCATCCTTTTTTTTATTAAAACTTAAAAGCTCCTCTGTTGTATAGTGCTTTTCCGGATGATTCATAAAATCGTTAAAGAATCCGATATCAAAAACATCGGGAATACCAGAGGTATGCTGAAGTAATTGTTTAACCGTGATATCACCAGAATTTTTAACATACGATTTAACCTCTTTGCTTAAATAAGGGGCAATTTTAGTATCAAAACTGAGTTTACCTTCTTCAATTAATTGAAGAATAACTACAGCTGTAAAAGACTTGGCCAAACTTGCCGTATGATGTAAATGACAAGGGGTCATTTTTATATTGTCCTCGATACTGGCGTATCCGGTTGACCCAATCCAGTTTTCTTCGCCTGGTTTCGAGATTACCACGGTTAAACCTGTTACCCCTTCCTTAGTGTATTTGTTCAATATATTCTGATACAAGTCGTTTTTGTTGTGTAAACTGAAATTCATATTGCACGGTGAATTGTCAACTGCCAGATAGACTTCTTTTTTGCATGAAAGTGTGAGGAAAAGCACGAAACTTATTGTTAAAAAATGTATATAATTTTTGGTCATGATTTAAAATTTTAGCGATTAAAAATGTGTGTTTGAAAACCTAATTGAAAAAGCCCGTTTGGTCGAATGCCTATCACACTTAAGTATGAAGTACTGGCAATCCATTGATATCGGACGAAAGGCATTATGTTTTTGCCGGTAGTTTTTGATAAGTCGTAACCCAACCCAAGAGTAATATTTCCCGACAAAGATGGTACTCCCGGGTCGCTAATTTTATCGTATCCACCTTCACTGTTTTGCTTGTACGTGTCACTTATGTGAAAACTGTGAAAATATCCAAGTCCCAGGCCAACATCGCTTGTTAAGCCAAATTTAGTAGTATACCTGAAACTAAAGCTGGAGTTAAAATACAGGGCAGATCCTGATGCATTGTTTAAAAACCCTCCAATTTCGGCTGTCTGGAATAATTTTCCCTTTTCCCCTTTTTTGTAATATAACTCGGTACCTACACTTGTTCCCGGATAAAATGGTTTCATCCTAAAAACATTGGTGAATGGGAAAGCCCATGAGTGGCTACTTACAGAAATTGAAATTGGAAAATCCTGCTTTCGTTTTACTTCATTGTCTTGTGCTTGTATCGATACGCCATTATATAACAATATCGCTATCAGTAATTTTTTTATATAGATCATTTTTTTTGTTTTTAAAATTCTCTACAAAAAAGATCTTTTAATCAGGTCTATACAATCGGGATTTTGTATGAAAAGAGTTCAATACATCAATATCATACAAAAGTATGAGGAAGGTATAAAGTGTTGTTAAATAACGATTTAATTGGAAATCGTGTTAAATAGCTCCATTTTGTTATTTACATTCACTTTTTTATAGATGTTCGTAACATGTGTTTTTACGGTTGGCATCGAAATAAATAATGACCCGCTAATTTGTGCGTAGGAGAAACCTTTAATCAATAATTCGGCTATTTCAAATTCGCGTGGAGTGAGGTTATAATTAGTTACGTTTTGCTGTATTATGGTATTTTCAGGTTTAAACAGCGATAAGCGGGTAAGGTCGTCGAGAAACTTACTGGTTGCCATCATAATGAAAAGTACGGGAACGGTAATAATAGTATCGGTTTGTAAAAAATTGAGTCTTTCAAATTTTTCTGAAAAGAACTCAATAAATAATGTCAAAGGCAAAACAACAATAAAAGCAACAGCCATTCGTCTTTCAATTTTCTCACGATGTTTAATTCGCTGATGTGGTTTTGTATTTCGGAGCAATACCATGCTTGAAATTACAGAAACACCAATAAAGGTAGAAACAACAGTATCTGTAAAGGGATAGACACCAACTACAAACGTGGAAACAACCAATAAAAACAACACTGCCGATACAATATATAATGTAACAGTAATCAATTTTGGTACTTTGATATGCCTTTCAACAAATATATTCAGCGGGGTGGTTAATCCGAGTAAAACCATGCACAGGTAAACTATTGCTTCAAGTTTTTCATTTTCGGCATGATGAGAAATATCAAACAATAAAGAAACGCTAAGGGCCATTATTAAAAGGAAAAATGAACCAATAAAGAGAATCGTTTCAATGTGTTCTATTTTTCTTTTATAACATACAATCTGTAAAAACAGTGTAATTACTCCAATTGTATAAGCTAGAATAAACAGGATAATTTCGGCAATCTGCATTTGTTTTAACAATTGAAGTTTGACATGTCTAAATTATGATTAAAACACTACAAATTTATTATTTCCCCGGTAAATTCAAAATAGGCATATGTTGGGTTGGTTGATATGGGTTAAATGGCAAAATATTAACCGCTATAGCAAAATAATTTTTAGCCGATTAAAATGTTTGGTTTGTTTTAATTGGTATAAGGTTATTTCGATTGAGTAAAATCAAATCCTGAATAGTATGAATCCATTTATATAAAAAATGGACAATGGTTTTTCATACAGACGTTATACTTATTATATTCTAGGCTACCAATTATGGCTTTCATTTTTTTTGGCCGAGGTAAAATAACCGGCTATTGCTTCATAGTTATCAACAGGTTATTAACAGTAATTGACTTTGATATGGAAAAGGATTAGATTTGGATAGAAAAAATA
>JBNLCS010000660.1:0-5998 GCA_050303935.1 Bacteroidales bacterium | reverse complement strand
AACACGTTTGCCTTGGAAGCTTTGAAAAAATTTAGTATGGACACATTACAGAAGCAAATTGTAAATACAATTACGATAAATGATATTTGATAAACGAATTGCCTTTGTTAGTATTTTTATTTCAATTATACTAATTATTTCAGGATACTATTGGCTGACTGGAATAGGCATTGGAATTTTTGTCTTCAATTTATTGAATTTCATAAAAGTATTGGGAAAGACTATTCCAATTCTTGAATTAATGCTACTTGTAGCATCCGCACAATGGATATTAGGCCCTTTTTTTGATTATAGTATTGAAGTTGATCACTACAAGTACAAAATGTATGTTAGTGAGATTGCTTATATGAAGGTGGTTGTGCCATCACTATTTTGCCTTCAACTTGGAATCATGGTTGCGCTGAGAAAATTAAATTTAGTGATAATTTATAATAATCTAATAAGCACTTTAAAAACCTATAAAAATATTCCTTACTATTTGATAATTTTTGGTTTTATTGCCCCGTATCTATCTCTTTTCTTACCTTTCTCCTTTAGTTTTGTATTGTTTTTACTGGCTAATCTAAAATTTATTGGGATACTATATCTTTTTTTTCAAGGAAAAGATTTACGACATTGGTCATTTTGGGTAATCATGGGAATTTTATTTTTAAGCGCATTACAATCAGGCATGTTTCATGATTTTATCTTATGGTCAACTATAATGTTTAGTTTCCTTGTTTTACGTTTTCAGTGGTCAATGATTACAAGGGTGTTCCTAATTTCAGGTGGTTTGATATTCGCCATTCTAATACAAAGCATAAAGCAGGATTTTCGGGAAAAACTGGAAATCAATAAAGGAAAAGAAGTTAGTCTGTTTTTTAATCTTCTTGAAGATAAAGTAGAAAACAATAATGATTTCTTTTCAGAAGAAAATTTAGATAATCTTAATGTACGTTTAAACCAGGGTTGGATTATTAGTGCTGTTATTTTTAATATACCTTATTACAGGCCTTATGATATGGGTAATTCGATTTGGGATGCTGTTAAAAACAGTATTGTGCCCAGATTTTTAGATCCAAATAAAATGGAAGCAGGGGGTAGAGAAAATTTCAGAAATTTTACAGGACTGGACATTGGTGATAATACTTCAATGGGTATTAGTATTGTAGGTGAAGCTTATGGAAATTTTGGAATAGTTGGTGCATATATTTTTATGTTTTTTTGGGGGATATTCATTTCTTTTTTCTTTAAACAATTAGTGAAGTTTTCCATAAAATATCCAACATTTATTTTGTGGTTGCCTTTGATATTTCTTCATGCATTAAAGGCCGAGACAGAAGTATATGTTGTTTTAAACCATATGATTAAAGCAACGGTTCTTTCTGTGCTTTTATTTATTATTTCTTATAGAATTGTTGGTCAAAAAATATAGTTCATGTTTAAATATTTCTTGGTCAGGCTCAATTATTTTCTAAAAAATTATTTTCTAAAAATATTACAGTCTGTTTTTTTTATTGAAATTAAAGAAAAAGAGAAAATTCAGCATATCGTAATATTTAGAAATGGCTCCCTGGGCGATTCGGTATGTTCCCTTCCCGCTATTTACAATATCCGGAAGAATTTTCCCAAAAGCAACATCACCATCCTTTATAATGCCGGTAAGACCAACCTGGCTTCAATAGAACATGTTATTGATAAAAAACTGGTTGATGGTTTTATAAACTATATTGATATTCCAAAAAAAAACCTGGTAAAAAGACTGAAAATAGAAAAAATTGATCTATTCATTGAACTGCCGCAGGTACACCAGCCATTCAAATCACATGTACGAAATATTATATTTGTTAGAAGCCTGGGAATAAAACATGCCTTTGGCTGGCAAATCCATACTACTCGTCTGTTTTCAAAAACACAGGAAAAACATATTTCTTTCACAAATGTAAAGGAGTATTTTTTATCCCTGCTGGAAAAAAATGGATTGTATGTGTTCAACAGGGATATATATCCCCTTGGTATAAACCTGGAAACAATTAAAAAAATTGATACATTATTTAAAAGTATATCTTTAGACAAATTCAATCCTCCGGTAGCCTTTATTGTAGGGGCCAAACGTCCTCAAAACCGTTGGCCGGTAAGCTATTTTGATCATGTAATTGAATATCTTACAAATAAAAACGTACCTTGCATCCTAATAGGTGGAAAAGAAGACACCAACATCGTCAGGAAGTTAAAAAACTATGACCGGGTAACCGACCTCACTGGCAAGCTTACCCCACTGGAGAGTGCTGAAGCCATGAAAAGATGCAGATTGGTTGTAACCAACGACACCGGCCCTATGCACCTGGCCTATGCGGTTGGCACTTTTGTTTTCGCCATTTTCAGTTCCCGCGATTATCCTCATCTCTGGTATCCCCCAAAAGAAAGATCAGTGGTTTTCAGAAACCATGATATCCATTGCAAAACCTGTTTTAGTGAAACATGTAAAGAAAATATATGCATGCAACAAATAAAACCCGAACAGGTAATCTCAAAGATTGATGAATTTCTTCATCACAAACAATTCCAAAATCACATGAACCCAGATTTGCATTAGGAGGCACGACCTACTGGCAAGTGTGAAGGCTGGAAGGTAGAATCCGGGATTAATCCCAAATTAGAACATCTTACAATTCGGTTTTGCTGAATTGTTTAAACTTACTTATTCGAAATGTCTATTAAATCTTTCTAATAACATTTTTAGGATGATTTAATGTGATATTATTTATACCAATAAGCTATTAACTAAAGGCTATCAACTATCAACTATAAGCTATCCCCTAAATCCCCCCGGTTGCAGATGTTAATATCTTATCCAGACTAGAAAACCTGTTCTGGTAGTCTTCCATGGCACATTTTACAAGTTCGTGGGATTCCTCATGTCCATAGGTGTGGGTAATCTCGGTATTTGCCTTGTTTCCGGGAAGGTCTTTATACGTTAAAAAATAATGCTTCAAACGATCAATTACCAGGGGAGGTAAGTCACAAATGTCCCTAAAATCGCCATAAAATGCATCATTATACATTACGGCTATTATTTTGTCATCGGCCTCATTGCCATCAATCATCCTGAACCCTCCAATTGGGCGGCAGTGGACAAGAATATCGCCATGGGTTATTTCCTTTTCGGTTAATATGCAGATGTCAATGGGGTCCCCATCTCCTTTTATCCCTTTTCTTTTTGTTTTTTTCATGGCATATTCTGCCACATTTTTACCTGAATAGGTTTGAGGAATGAAACCATAAAGCGCCGGCACCACGTTAGAATATTTTTGCGGACGGTCAATACGCAAATAACCGGTTACTTTATCCACTTCGTACTTTACCGTGTCGGTAGGTACCATCTCAATAAACGCTGTCAATCGCTGCGGTGCATCTTTTCCTACATCTACACCATGCCAGGGATGGGATTTATATCGTAATCCCATCAATCTGCCAATGGGGTCCATTATCTTGTTTGTCATATTTTATACTATTTTAAGATGCAAATATCTTAATAATTTTACTTGTTATACTAAGCCCACGGTTAAAATAATTGTGAAATTTGATAAGGAGGTGCTTTCACGTGACTGACGACCCTCGAAACAAATCAAACGTTAGTCCCTGTAATCAAAGAGTTTGTATTTTTCAATTTCCTCCGCAACTACCGTTGGCACCTTGTTTTTCCATTCCGGCTTACCTTCTGCTATTTCCCTTGCAACCTGTTTACGGGTAATCCCAAGTGATTTTTTATCATAGCCCTGCAAAGGGTGTAATATTTTATTGGTTAAAAAATGAACAAACAGGTATTTATTTCGCTCTGCTACATTCATTTTATCTACAGTAATCAAATTACCGTTTTCTTCATATTTAGGGTACACATACATCTGGGTATTACCTGAAAATATAATCCCTAAGGCTTCCATTAATCCCCCTTTTAACTCCTTATAATATTCTTCATTAAATATACTTTCCAGTTTTTTCACACCCAGCAAAAACGAAACCTGCCTGAATGTAAATTGACGCAAATATTCTTTTAACTCGTAGAATTTCACTCGGTTTGAAATTTGTACATTAAAACCTAGTTTACACAATATGTTAACCCTGCCCAAAAAATCTTCTTTGTCCAGATTTCCTTTATTTAATAAATTGGCCATGGAAATTTCAGTAATAAATACCGGATTGTTAATGCCTGTTTTTTCCAGGAACTTTTTTTTACCCCGCTGAAAAATATCCCAATGAACATTCGTAAATGGCCTGAAAGACCCCCGGAACAATAAAACATCTTTTTTATACAAAAGATCTAAAGCCTGAACGGGAGCGCCATCGTTTGTAAAAAAAACCGATGGTGCATGTCCTTGCTTTACCAGATGAAGGGCCATTAACCGGTTATCGACACGTGAAAAATCAGGGCCTTCAAATTTGATCATATCTATCTCGACCCGTTTGATCTCAAAGTTTTCTATCAACGAGTCTATTAGGAATTCCGGCTGTTTATAGTTGTAAAAAGCACCATAAATAAGGTTTGCCCCAACAATCCCCAACGCTTCCTGCTGGTCCCTGTTTGAATCATCCTTCATGCGCACATGCAGAATAATTGTATTTGCTTCTTTACCGGCCTGCAACTGAAATTTCAACCCCATCCAACAATGGCAGTCTTTAGGTGCTTTAAAGCCTTTGGCAACAACGGTATCGGCAAAAGCAAAAAATTTTGTTCCTTCGGGCCTCACTTTCTCAAGCCGTTCAACCACCAGGTTATATTCACGGTCCAACATTTTATTAACCCGTGCCTCACTTACATATCTATGGTTACTTTCTTCACCATAAATGGCATCGCTCACTTGCATATCATATGCCGACATCGTTTTGGCAATGGTCCCGGAGGCAGCGCCCGCAAGAAAAAAATTCCTGGCTACCTCCTGTCCTGCCCCAATTTCAGCGATTGTACCATAAATGTATGGGTCTAAATTAACACGTAACGCTTTTTCTACTACCTGTAACGGCCTAATTTCCTCCATGCCTTATAATATCTCTTTGTTAAGGGTTCTTTTTGTTTAGTTACAATTGAATTACAAATGTGTTTACAAATTTCTTATATTTTAAAAATATAGAATCATTTTATCCGAAAAAAATGGACTACCTGTAGCAACACGATGAGATATCGAAATCAGAATTCATTCTGCTACAAGGTACTAAACATGCGATTAGTAGACCAATTTACTCCTATATACCACCGCATACGAACTTTTCCCTTCAGTTTTTGCTTATTCAAAACAGGAAATAAAATAGTTCAACTAAGTTTTATTCGTTTACAAACAGGCCCAAGTTTAATTTTGCATTTTTATATTAAGTAAAACGCTGTTAGGTCTTGCAGACACCCTCATTTCTAAAGTTCATTAAAAGTCTGATGGCTTGTCTCGTTTTGGCCGGATTCTTTCGGTTTGTATTAACCCCTCTATAGCCTGCCCCGATTTATCGAAGAAGGTTTCATGAATAAAAAAAGGCCGCCATTGTCCGGCGACCTTTTAAACCTGTTTAACAAGATAAAACCACTTCTTAAACTTTAACTACTAACTAACTATTTATATTATGTCAACTAAGGGTTGGTACATATCGTAATCCTTTGCTGGCCAGATACCATAACGTATAATTTAACTCATCTTCCGTCAGCCCCGGGATTTCTTTAATTATTGAGTTATAATCCATTCCCTTACTCAAAAAATTATAAATTTTATTTAATTTTTTCCTCCTGTTCGAATGAGCTTCTTCTCTGAAACCATTCCACATATTATTGCTTATGAACCGTTTCATGGCTTTCTTATTTTGTTTGATAAAAACAACACAAATCGTGTGCCAAAAATTTGAAAATTGTTTCTAAAACATGGAAAAAGTTTAGCTAATGATCATACCTGTCCTAAATATTTTAATTCAAAATCATAAAAATCACTGTATATAAAGTTTTGAGACCGATAGTTACCATCGAGGGTTCATTTCCGCCTAA
>JBNLCS010000659.1:0-1737 GCA_050303935.1 Bacteroidales bacterium | reverse complement strand
GAGGCCGCTCCATTGTACACGAAACTTTGTAGAATAATGTGCAATGAACCTGCTAACAAGGATATTAAAGAAGACATTGAAAAAATATTCCTTGACTTTAATTCTGCTGGAACAAAAAAGCTATTACATGGATTGCCCATTACAATAATCCATAATGATTTTAATCCAAGAAATATTGCAATAAAAGAGAATAATAAACCATGCATATATGACTGGGAATTGGCCGTAAAAAATATACCACACCGTGATATCATTGAATTTTTAAGTTTCGTATTACCCGAAAACTTCAGTGAAGGACAAGTTAAAAAGTACCTGACGTATCACTATCAAAAATTTTCCGGTGAAAAATATGATATCAATAATTGGATGAATGGTTATATTTATGCATTATATGAATATATTTTTACAAGGGTTTCTTTTTATGAAGTAGCTGGAATACAGGCAAGATATGCATTTTCGGGTAGGATATTGCGAAATTCATTAAAAATGATAAAGATGCTAAAGAATTAATTTCAGGGAAAATTTTTATATTGTCGTCTTAAAAACGAATAATTAATATAATTATCTGAATTTAAAACTAAAAAACTATTATATCGTATATTACATTAACCAGAACAACAAGGTGTTTTCCCTTAGTTAAAAAGCCTGCCCTGATTAAACGACCTAAGGATAGAAAATAGGAAAATTGAAAACTAAAAAAAATGAAATCTGGAAAAGTATTATTAACATTTATTGCATTTTTATTCCAATTACAAATTGTTTTTTCACAAGTTACTGCAGATCATTGGGAAAGTTTTATTTTGCCGGGCAATGATGCCACGTATTTTGTTGGTGATTCAGCCCCTGATGCCGGATGGAAAGATGTTGCGTTTAACGATAGTGCATGGCTGGTAGGAAAGTGTTCTATCGGATATGGGGATGGTGATGATAGTACAGTTGTTGACCCTGTAATATCAGTTTATTTAAGGGCCGAATTTACTATTACAGACACATCAAAAATTACGCAAGCCATTTTACATGTTGATTATGACGATGCTTTTGTAGCCTATTTAAACGGTGTAGAAATTGCGAGGTCAAATATTGGTATTGAAGGTATTGAGCCATCATATGACCAAACTGCATCCTCAAACCATGAAGCTGTCATGTATCAAGGAGGGACACCTGATGGGTTTAATCTTCCAGAATCTATTTTGAGAGACAACCTGTTACCTGGAAAAAACATTTTATCTGTCCAGGTACATAATGTAATGAACTCTTCTGACATGTCTTGTATTGTTTTCTTGTCAGCCGGTATAAGTGACGCGTCAAACGATTACCAATCTATACCCGCCTGGTTTACCCCGCCCCCGCCCCCGCCTGAAAAATTAACATCTTCAAACCTTCCCATCCTGATTATCAACACCGAAGGTGGTGCCCCAATTCCGGATGAACCCAAGATAAATGCCCAAATGAATGTTTTGTACAACAACGATGGAATTAGAAATAATATAACTGATACATATCACAAATCATCGGGATTGATCGCTATTGAAACAAGGGGGAATGTAACACAAGGTTTTCCAAAAAAAGCATACAATTTTGAAACAAGGGACAGCCTTGGCGAAAACAGAAACCAGAAATTACTGGGCTTACCAGCCGAGAACGATTGGATTTTAAGGGCTTGTTACCTTGACAAAACCCTGATGAGAAATACGATTGCTATGACAATGTCGCAGGAAATGGGACGCTATGCCCCCC
>JBNLCS010000658.1:0-3175 GCA_050303935.1 Bacteroidales bacterium | reverse complement strand
CCCGGCGAAGTACATGCAATTATGGGGCCAAACGGATCTGGGAAAAGCACCCTGGCATCTGTGCTTTCTGGCCGTGATATAGTGGAGGTGGAAGAGGGAAGTATTACATACATGGGCGAAGATTTACTCGAATTAGAACCTGAAGAAAGGGCCTGGAAAGGAATATTTCTTGGTTTTCAATACCCTGTAGAAATCCCGGGTGTAAGCATGATGAACTTCATGCGTGCCGCCATAAATGCGCAACGCGAATATAAAGAACTTGGGCCCTTATCAGCAAGTGATTTTTTAAAACTTGTTAAAGAAAAGAAACAACTTGTTGAAATAGACTCAACATTAACAAACAGGGCTGTTAACGAAGGGTTCTCAGGTGGCGAAAAAAAGAAAAATGAGATATTCCAGATGGCCTTATTGGACCCAAAGCTAGCTGTACTGGATGAAACAGATTCAGGTTTAGATATTGATGCGCTAAGAATTGTAGCAAATGGGGTGAACAAATTAAAAAGACCCGATAATGCTACCATAGTCATTACACATTACCAAAGGTTACTCGATCATATTGTGCCTGACAGGGTCCACGTACTTTATGATGGAAGAATTGTAAAATCTGCCGGGAAAGAATTGGCCCTTGAGCTTGAAGAAAAAGGATACGATTGGATTAAAGCAGAATTCCCTGCAACAAGTATTATCGAATAATTATTAAAAGAAGAAGAAATGGGCAATGTTGCACAAGATAATGGCTCTGGATTGTTTTTCAAGGATTTGTTTAAAGCAAACAAGGACCAACTGAAACTGGGATCATCAGATTATATAAATAAACTGCGTGATAATGCCATGCAGACTTTTGAGACACTAGGTATACCAAACCGTAAGATTGAAAAGTATAAATACACGAGCCTGGAACCGTTTTTTAATAAAACATTTAACTATCATTTTCAACCACAAAACATTACATTCAATTTTGAAGATGTTTTTAAATGTGATGTGCCTGATCTTGATACCAATGTTATAACTTTATTAAATGGTTTCTATCACGAAGAGTATAACAAAAAGAAGAGTTTACCGCAAGGCGTAATTGTAAGTAGTTTTCAAAAAGCGACAAAGGAATATCCTGAAATTATTGAAAAGCATTATGCTAAATACGCAGGATACGAACAAGACGGTCTTGTGGCGTTGAATACTGCTTTTGTTAATGACGGTATTTTTATTTATGTACCTAAAAATACGATAATTGAAAAACCAATTCAGATAATTAATATCCTGTTGTCACAAGAAGAGATTCTTGTTCAGCACAGGAATTTATTTGTAATTGAAGAAAGTGCCCAGGCGAATTTTGTAATTTGCGACCATACGTTGTCGCCCCAGAACTATCTTACAAATTCAGTTACAGAAATTTTTGCTGCCAGAAATGCCATCTTTGACCTTACAAGGATGCAAAATGAGCACAATGGCTCTACCCAGGTAACCAACACCTATGTTCAACAAATGGCTGACAGCAAGGTAACAACAAATACGATCACTTTACATGGCGGTATGGTAAGAAACAATCATAATGTGAACCTTATGGAAGCCGGCGCAGAAAACTCATCATATGGTTTATACCTTACCGATCATGGTCAGCATGTGGATAATTATGTAAATATTAACCATTATGCACCAAACTGCTTAAGCACTCAATTGTTTAAAGGTGTTTTGGATGATTATTCAACAGGTGCTTTCAATGGGCGAATATTTGTAGAAAAAGATGCCCAAAAAACACTGGCTTATCAAACTAACCGGAACTTGTTGTTAACTGATGATGCCAAAGTAAACTCCAAACCTCAACTCGAGATTTTTGCAGATGACGTAAAATGCTCACATGGTGCCACTGTTGGACAATTAGATGAAGAATCACTGTTTTACATGCGTTCAAGAGGTATTAATAAAGACGAATCAAGGATGTTACTTATGAATGCCTTTACAAACGAGGTAACTCACCAAATAAAAATCCCCGCTTTGCGTGAACGAATAGAAGGCTTGGTTGACAAAAGATTAAGGGGAGAGTTATCAAGGTGTAATAATTGTGCCTTGCATTGCTGCTAATTACTCTCAATTAGTTTATTTTGCATACAAAAGAAAAAATATTGGATTTTAACATTGATGAAATCAGGAACGACTTTCCGGTTCTCAACAGGGAAGTATATGGCAAAAAACTAATCTATTTAGATAATGGGGCCACCACACAAAAGCCCAAGGTATTAATTGATTTTTTAACTGATTTTTACTGCAATCAAAATAGTAACATACACCGCGGGGTGCATGTATTAAGTAATGAAGTAACTGAAGCTTATGAAAATGCGCGGAGGACGGTTCAGGACTTAATAAATGCTGAACATAAGCACGAAATCATATTCACCCATGGTGCCACCTCATCAATCAATATGGTTGCATTTTCCTTTGGGGAAAAATATATTAAGGAAGATGATGAGATCATTATAACAGAAATGGAACATCATGCCAACATTGTTCCTTGGCAGATGCTTTGCGAAAGAAAAAAGGCCCAATTAAAAATATTACCTATTAACGATACCGGTGAATTATTAATCGAAGAACTGGAGAATATTATAACTGAAAAAACCAGGCTGATATCGGTTACTCATATATCGAATATGTTAGGTACCATAAATGATATCAAGAAAATTACCACAATAGCCAAAAAATATGATATTCCGGTAATCGCAGATGGTGCACAGGCGATTCAGCATGGAACGGTGAATGTGCAAGAACTGGGCGTTGACTTTTACGCATTTTCTGGTCATAAAGTATTTGGGCCTACCGGAATAGGTATATTATACGGTAAGGAAAAATGGCTTGAAGAAATACCTCCATACCAGGGGGGCGGTGATATGGTAGACAGGGTAAGTTTTGAAAAGACAACTTTCAACGAATTACCCTTTAAATTCGAAGCAGGAACAACTAATTATACAGGTGCAATCGGACTTGCTGTAGTGCTGGATTATTTGAAATCAGTTGGTATAGAGAATATTCATCAATATGAGCAGGAGCTTGTTGAATATGGAAGTACAAAACTTCAAAGTATTGAAGGTTTAAAAATGTATGGTACTGCAAAAAATAAGATCCCTGTATTTTCATGTCTTCTGAATAATATACATTCATATGATACAGGGATGGTACTTGA
>JBNLCS010000657.1:0-4045 GCA_050303935.1 Bacteroidales bacterium | reverse complement strand
GACGTTCCAGGCATACCACTTTCTTTATGCTCAGTGCATTCCAATATTACTTGTACCCTGTTTCCCTTTTTAGCCATTTTATACTATTTTTTAGTATGATTTAATAAAACCTTTTTCCTGAGCTTCTTTTAAAGCTGTTTTAATTCCTTTTTTGTTGATAATACGTATACCGGCTGCTGAAACTTTCAGGGTAACCCATTTATCTTCATCGGCCAAGTAAAAACGTTTTGAAAACAAATTAGGATAAAATGTCCTTTTCGTGCGTTTTTTTGAGTGCGCTACATTGTTTCCAACCATCAACTTTTTTCCTGTTATCTGACAAATTCGTGACATTTCTTCAATTATTTCGCTATGGTTATTTTTAACAGGCCGCAAATTACGGTATTTTTCCTTAAATAATCAAGAAATTTTCGATAAATATTTAGATTTAACATCATTTAGTTGTGAAAGTTACATTTTTGAATCGTTCCAAACTTAAATATAAACTAAAAATAATATTTTATATTCAATTAAATATCAATAACATATAAAAATAAAAAAGAAAATAAAAGCATTAATTTATATGGTAATTTAATATTAACAAAAATTAACTCGTTTTAATAATGCTAAACATATTATTCGTGTATATTGCTCAAAAAACCATTTAAATTACATGAAAAATCCGTATTTCCTGTTTTGCCTAATTCTATTTGTTTGTCCTTTTATATCATCTGCACAAGGTATAAAGGGTAGCATTATGGATGACAATGGAAACCCGGTTCCATTTGCCTCAGTGTACATCAAGGAAAAATCCCGGGGAACAATTTCTGATGAAAATGGCAAATTTGAGATAAACATAGATCCCGGATATTACCAAATTTATTTTCAAGCCATCAATTTCGAAAACAAACAACAATCAATACTTATTGATAAAGAATGGATAGAAGTAAATATTATCCTTACATCTAAAATTTATCATATTGATGAAGTAACAATAAAAAATGGTAGCAATGACCGCGCGATCCAAATTATGAAAAAGGCTATTGCCATGGCTCCGTACTATCAAAATTATATTGATAACTATCAATCAATTGTATATTTAAAAGGAAACCTAACAATTGACAGATTAATCAAGTTTTTTTCAAAAAAATCAGTTATTTCCGTTAATGGAAAGACCTTTCATCCTGAAGAAGGTGACATTTATTTATTAGAAACCTTTTCTCAATTGAATTACAAAAGGCCAAATAATTATGAGCAAAAAGTAATTTCATCAAAAAACTCTATTCCATTACCCATAAATAACATTCCCATAGGGTATTTCGTCTCTGATATCTATCAGGATGAAATCAACAATGCGTATTCACCATTGTCAAAAAACGCGTTCAGGTATTACAAGTTTAAACACGAAGGTTTTTTTTATGAAGATAGCATGATTATTAACAAAATAAAGGTTACTCCCAAACGAAAAAATAATAAAGTGTGCGAAGGTTATGTATTTGTTGTTGATGGTTTATGGTGCATCCATTCGTTAGATTTAATGAACAAAAGTTTTGGTGCAGAAATAAAATACAGCCAGATTTTTAAAAATATTGATCAAAATGTTTGGCTGCCAATAAACCAACACCTAGAAATTATTGCGAAATATCCCGGAATAAAAGCAAATAGTATTTATAATTCTTCAATTGATTATAAAAATATTGAAATGAACAAAGGGTTGGCCATACCTGCAATAATCCAAAATTCTAATGAATATGATGGTAAAGAAGCCGGGGATGATGGACGTACAGAATTTGAACATGACAAATTAAACATGTTGCTTGAAAAAAAGGATTTAACCAAGCGGGATGTAGTAAAAATTGTAAAACAAATGAAAAATGAAATCCATGAAAAAGACAGCATAGATATTGAAAAAAAGATAAATTACACATTAATAAATGATAGCACGACCCAACAAGATACGGTAAGCTGGGAAAAAATAAGAACTATTCCGCTAAGTGAAAATGAATTAACTAGTTATGCTGAAAAAGATAGCATGATAAAGTATAACCAATTTAGGGAGGTGCAAGACCAAAAAAAATATAAAAAGATTATAAGGACCATTCAAGGTAGAAAACCACTGGTTAAAAATGACACCAATCAGTTATGGTATTCCGGGGCCTTAAAGATTAAAAATACCGGGTTCAACACCGTTGATGGATTTACTTATTCACAGCAATTTACATATTCTCATCAATTTGATTCAATTAAAAGCTTTAATGTATCCCCTAGCTTGGAATATGCTTTCAGTAGAAATGAATTGAACTGGAACCTGCCCCTCAGATATGAATCAAATAGGAATATAAAATATTCAGCTATACTATATGTGGGTTCTGTTACATCAGACTTTAATGAAATTAATGGAACACCCGCTACGTTAAATGCCCTTTCTTCATTGTTTTTTAAAGAAAATGTTAACCGTTTTTACCAAAAAAATTATATAAAACTAGTTAACACATTTGAAAAAACAGACAAATATAATGTTAACCTTTATGCAACGTACTATCAACCCCAAATAATGCATAATAACACAAACTTCTCATTATTAATACAAAAAAAAGAATATTATTCCAATAACGACCTAAGATTTGAAAATTCTTCTATTGAAAACAACATGATAAATACTTTTAAAATAGGATCAGAACTCACTTATCACCTAAAACATTCATCTCAAGCTTTTAACAAAACCTCAATTAAATTTAAATATGAAAAATCCATTCCAGGTTTTGCAGGTAGCAAAGCTAGTTTCAATCTTATAGGGGCAACAATAAATCAACCGGTAAACTTTAAAGAAAAAGTTCAGCTCGATATAGCAATAAATGGTGGAATATTTATTAATTCCAAAACAATTAATTTCGCTGATTACAAACATTTTAATAACAACACATTACCTGTTACTTTAAAAAATCCAACTAACTTTTTTGCTTTATTAAACAATTATGAAGGAACTACAAATACAAAATATTATTGTTCTCATCTCCAAGGAAGTTTCAATAATTTGCTTATCAAACATTTACCTGTAATAAGAAATACAGGTATGAACGAAAATATATACATAAACCATTTTTACACCCCTGAGTTCTTACATTATACAGAATTAGGTTATGGTATTGGAAATATTTTTTCATTGGTTGAATTAGGTGCATATGCAGGTTTTAAGGGCGAAACATATGATCGATGGGGCATTCGGCTGGAACTCCCTTTTAGGATGAAATAAATTTTGTTTAGGGCTTTCTGAAAAAGTCAGAAGTACATTAATTTCAACTTGGCAAAGCGAAGATGTATAATAATACTTCGAGCTGAAGCCAAAGAAGAAAGTGATGTGCTTCTGGCTAACTCAAAAAATATTTTATCACTTGTTTGAAATGCACGATAATTTGATGAAAATGTTAAATCGCTTTGCACTTACATATACCAAATATGCTTTTATAATGTTATATTTCAGTATTTTAAGTATTTTTCAGCAAGTCCTATTTATTCTTCAATAACAAGTTTTCTCAACATATCTAATGCCGTATTTACTGATCTGGTAATATTTCTCCCCCTATCACTACCAAACTGGTATCGTTTACTTACTACTTTATTTTTGTTGGCAACAGCAATCCAAACTGTCCCCACGGGCTTTTCCTGAGTACCACCTGTTGGTCCGGCAATACCAGATGTGGCAATAGCAAAATCTGTATTAAACATTTTCATAGCCCCAAGTGCCATTTGTTCCACAACCTGCTCACTGACTGCCCCAAAATTAATTATATCTTCACCTGTGACCTTTAAATTATTGATTTTAATCATGTTATCGTAAGCCACCATAGATCCTTTGTAATAAAGTGAACTACCAGAAACGGATGTAATCCTGGCAGCAAGGGCACCTCCGGTACAACTTTCGGCTGTACATAAACTCAACGATTTTTTTGTTAATAGTTGCCCAATAACTGATTCTAATGTATCATCATCATAACCAAATATATAATCACTGATAAGTTCAGTTAAACTTTCAATTTTTTCATTGAGTTTTGTTTCCAGTACTCCA
>JBNLCS010000656.1:0-4573 GCA_050303935.1 Bacteroidales bacterium | reverse complement strand
ACAATTAGAGTGTGTTTTGAAGTATTGGCAATGGTTTTGTTATGTCATTTTTTTTCTTTCACATATTCCGGGTTTAAATACCAACTTTTTAAAATTGGTTTTTTAGTTTAGTATTTGGTGCTATCCAAAACGAAGAATAACTTTAGAAAAACACTATACAAGGCGCAAGATACTGTACTATGAATGAATTGAAAACTGTGACTTGATAATAAGAACAACGAAGAAAATAAAAACTATGAAAGGAATATTAAAAATATTGATGTTGTGTTTACTCATATCATCGTGTTGTAGGGAAGATTCTGTTGAGACGGCCAGATACGGGTTAAAAGCTGAAGAATTAGCACTAATACCATATCAGAATGGAGAAAAGAAAAACTTTGTCCATTCAAATGGTTACTCTTTTGATCTTAATGTTATTGAGGATACACTTGAATGGAAAGAATATCACAGTTTTTGCGAGTGGAACTGTTGTGGAAATGATTATTTTTCATACCAGGTAAAAACGTCAATACTTGAATCAACTTATCCCAGGTTTCATATTGAATTATCATTAGGAGGAACAAAGTTTAGTGATTACTATCCACAAGTTCTTTCTGTTGAAATTAATAACAGACATTTTATTCAGTTCCCGTATGATACCCTGGCAAATTTTATTTGTGATTCTATAACAAAAGCAGTTTATTATGATTCAATATCTCTAAATAATAAAATGTATTATGAAGTAGTCAAGCGGGATTTTGATCGTCACAATTTTATTAATGATTCATCAGTTTTGGTGCCCATGTCTATGTATTTAAACCATTTAGGGATAATTCAGTTAAAAATGTCAAATTATGAAACATATACGCGTAACGATTAATACAATTACAATTTGTATAGTTTTGGTATTATTTAATAATTGTGGTGGAGATATAGAAGGTACTTTTTATATTAGTGATGAGGCCAGAAAATATCAAATTGATACAACAATTATTTCAATCAAATTAATTGATAATTATGGAATTTCAGAAGAATTTTATTTAGACCAAAATATTTGGTATACAACACATCACTATTTTAGTGAATGGGGGAGTGATGGTGATGCTTGGGGCGAAGCATATGGCGTAGCATATAATTCTTCTGTAAATGGGTTCTTTTTTATGTTTGCCTTGCGCGCAGATGTTGATAATACAGACCTTGAAATAGAATGGAATCAAAGAGACAGGTTGGTTTATAATTTTAAGACCCAAACTATTGAATCAGAAGTTGTAGCAAAAATTAATTTTTATGATACGTTAACTGTTAGAGGTATAAAATACCAGAATATAATTGAGGTTGATTATACTGATAAAATAAATGAAATAGATGATGATACACCTGTAAGAACATATATTTCAGGCGACAAAGGTTTAATAAAAATAGAAAGAAAAGACGGTATACTATTAGAACGCATTGAATAATATAAACGATGTGTGATACAGCTAATGGATGAAAAAGAATTAAATAGAAATCTGTTCCTGGTTTTGTTAGGATAAAATATACTTATATAATATCAGGTAATAGGTAAACAGGGAATGGTGTGAGTTTGATAGTAGTACTATCTATTTTAGCCAGATGTTAAACATCAAATTAAAAATAATATGGTAAGAATTTTTAGTATTGGTTTAATTGCAAGTGTGATTTTTTTTATATCATGCGGAAAAGATGCCATTGATACACCTGAACTAACTATTAAATTGTTAGATGATGTTACCCCGATGAGAGTATTGTTTGAGGTTGAAGACAAGTATGATTCATATCACTGGGTATTTAATGACACGTTGGTTCCATCAGAGATGCCAACAAATAAAACAATAGTGGTATTTTCTGAGCCAGGAAAATCCAAAGTAGGACTAACCGTTTACAGTAATTCAAGTAGTAAAAAAATATCACAAGAATTTATGCTTCCTCAGGGACCAAGACTCGTTGAACTTTACGGTTTTACCCCGAATCATGATTTTTTAGAAGAGGCGGGTAATGATTCTGTTTTGTACTTTAATTTTACTTATTATAATGTGGATACTACAACAGGACAAAGGTTAATGAAATTAGAAAACAATGATTTGGTATATTATTTTGATAAACCAATAAGTTTTGAATATTCAGGGTTTTTTTTGGGAGAGGATGATTTTGGATCTTTGTTTGATTTTAAAATTTATAATCAAAATAAAGATAAAATACTGATATCAATGCCTTTGTATAATAAGTATAAGAGAAATATTATTGATAGGGACTTGAACGATGGAGGATTAAAGGAAATGCAGCTTACATATTTAGGTGAGGGGTTCTATTTTAATATCGACTTAAAACCATAAAGTTTGCTCTAATAGTATATGCTCCTTTGGGAAAAAGTGTATACTCAAATTTCTGGCCAGATGTATGTTTATTCATTTTTCTTTTTTGTTACGAATATTTGATACAGGTGACACTATCATGGCAAAAGTAAATAGGCAAGTTCAAAACGTGATATAAAGAGATTAAACTATTTACGGTTGAGGGTATTATTTTGGTGAAAATTAGTTGTCAATTGACTACGATATCAGTAAATAATTTACACCTTCCACAAAACCTTTCTGGTGCAGGTATTCTTGTATTTCTTCGCGTGCATCCATTTGTTTGATATATACCAGTACAAATATTTTTTTAGGGGATGGGATTTCCTGGTAAAAAATAATTTCTTTGTCTATTTGCCTGCTTCTCTTTATGTCAATGTAAGCGGTAATTTCTATTCCATGTTTTACCAGTAATTTTGCCCTTCGCCTGGATATTTTGCTGGCGCCCCAAACTACTACGTTGGGATAAAACGGATTGTTTTTTTCTAGCCACATGGCAAGATATTGCGATTTTATCTTATAAAATGATTTATCGCTGTATATTTCCTGGGTGCGGGTAAGACGGGTAGGGGAGTCGTACCATTTTAATACCGGCTCGGGTAATTTTTTAATCTTAACCCCTTTACTTAGCCATCGTAACCACATTTCATAATCTTCCGGGAAATTACCTTTTTTGTACAATCCATATTTCTCTCCTGTTTCTTTTCGCCACATGGCTGTGGGGTTTACCAGTGGCATCTCAATAAATTGTTTGCACGTTAACTCCTCGTAGGTTTGAACAGAGTTGCTCCAATCTACATATCTTGAAAACCCTGCTGTAGTTTCCGGGTTACCAATATGTTCTGCCAATCCGGCAACAGCTCCGTAGTTGAGGTTATTTTCCAGAAAATGTACCTGCTTTTCCAACCTGTCCGGGAACGACCAATCATCAGCATCCATACGGGCAATGTATTTACCTTTTGCTGCTTTTGCCCCGGTATTTGAAGCGAACATCACACCTTGTTTATTTTCTTCTATTATCCAAAAACGGGTATCTTTCAATACAATACTTTCTGCAATTTTTCTACTATTATCTGTTGAATTATTATTAACCAGAATACACTCAAAATTGGTGTAGGTTTGCTTTGAAATGCTTTCGATTGCCCTGCCAATTGTTTGTTGGGCATTGTAAAATGGTATGATTACAGTAGCTAAAGGGCTATGCATTAGTAGACTTTAAGTTTACAGATCATTAAACATAACTGGTCTATTACAAGGCACATTTTATCCAAATCCAATGTTTCCATGGTATCCGACTTTTGGTGATAGTTTTTATTTCTATAAAACGCAGTATTGGTAACCATTACTGCTGAATAATCCTGTTTCCAATAATTCAGGTGGTCCGAAAAATCAACACCTGGTATACTCGCTGGTGCTTTAAAAGATTTTGTTTTGATAAGTGAATTTTTTTTTATCCCTCTCTTTACTTTTCTGCCAAATTTGCCATTGCCAAATTTTTGAACTACAGTAATAAAATCCCCTTTGTTTCCATAAAAAAATTGTAAAAATCCAAGAGGGTAATCCTGACTGTCAGCTGTATTGTCAAAATATCCAATCATTTCCAGGCAAATCATTCCTGTTATTTTTCGCTGATTTTCTTTGAGGCTTTTGGCATGTATATAACTTCCCATGTATTCTGTCTTGAAAAATGGAGGTTCCTCCAGGCTATACGCTACAAATTCTAATCTGTAATGAAGTTTTTTATTTTTTAATATCCTGGCCATTTCAAGTAAACCGGTAATACCACTTGCATTATCATCAGCCCCTTCTTGTTCGCCTTCTACGTCATAATGTGCACCAATTACAATGGTTTCTTTAGTTGGGTTGCCCAAACATGCGATAACATTTTTATACGTAAGTCCGTTTACTTCAAACTGTTGATAATAAACCGTATCGCAATATTTTTTAAATTGCATAAAAATGTAATCAGCAATATAGTTAAGTCTTTGAACATTAATATGGTTTCTGTATTGCGAAGATTTAGTGATATTTTGTAAATGAATTTTTATGATGTTTTGATCAGACATTCTCTGGGAGCTTGTTTCACTCTTGCAGGATGTTGATAATAAAATGGCGATTAGATTTATACATACTATTTTATTTTTCATTTTATTCGCCTTATCCTATTCTTTATTTCAGGTGATATTCATTATAGTAGATCAAAAAATTTTGCCTGTGGTTTC
>JBNLCS010000655.1:0-9321 GCA_050303935.1 Bacteroidales bacterium | reverse complement strand
CTGAAATTTTTAAAAAACTACCTAAACCCAAAGGTGCTGAAATGCCTTATGTAGAAGGTTTGTTATATTTGTTGCTCACAGGAGATATACCCACTGATATAGAAGTTTCTGACGTTGCAAAAGAATTTAGTAAAAGAAAAGTACTTCCCCGGTATGTTTACGAAGTTATTGATGCTTTTCCTCCAAATAGTCATCCAATGGCAATTTTTTCAAGCGCTATCATTACATTAAACAGGGAATCGTTTTTTAATAAAAAATACCATGCCGGTATGAACAAAGCTGATTATTGGGACCCTACTTATGAAGACGTGCTTAATTTGTTGGCTAAATTACCTGAAATAGGGGCCTATATATATAATAAGTTATATAGAAAAGGCAAGCATATTTCTCCGGACCCCAATTTAGATTGGGCTGGTAATTTTGCACATATGATGGGAATAGATAAACCATATGATGATGTTAGCCGGTTGCATTTTATTATTCATGCCGATCACGAAAGTGGAAATGTTAGTGCCCATACTGGTCACTTGGTAGCAAGCTCTTTGTCAGATGTGTACCTATCAATATCAGCTATGATTAATGGTTTGGCAGGGCCTTTACATGGTTTGGCTAACCAGGAAGTGTTGAGATGGTTGCTTGAAGTAATAGAAAAAATGGATGGTAAGGTACCAACTGAGACAGAAATGAAACAGTTTGTTTGGGATACCCTTAACTCGGGTCAGGTAATACCGGGATTTGGACACGCTGTGTTAAGAAAAACTGATCCCAGATACACCTTGCAAAGAGAATTTTGCTTGAAACATATGCCGGACGATACAACATTTAAATATGTTGACCTTTTGTATAAAGTTGTGCCCGCTATCCTCAAGGAACAGGGGAAAGCTAAGAACCCATGGCCAAATGTTGATGCCCAGTCAGGATCGATCCAATGGCATTATGGTGTAAAAGAATATGAGTTTTATACAGTATTGTTTGGAATTGGTAGGGCAATAGGTATATCGGCAAACATTATTTGGGACAGGGCACTTGGGTATCCTATTGAACGGCCAAAATCTCTTACAACTGATATGCTGGAAGAATTTGTAGCCAAAAATGGGAAGAAATAAGATTTTAATTTTATAAAAGATAAAGGGGCATTTTTAAAATGCCCCTTTTTTATTATCTTTAATAGAGATACAAGTTAACACAGTTTTGTCATTTAGAAGCACGACCTAATGGCAAGTGTGAAGGCTGGAACTGAGGTTAATCCCGAATTAGAAAATCTAATAATTCAGTTTTGCTGAATTATTTAGGTTTACGTATTCGAAATGTTAATTATATCTTTCTAATGTCACTTTGGGGATTAAAAAGTTTTATGGTCGGAAAGGAAAAAAATTGAATAAAAACAGATGAATAAATATTTTTTTGTTCTGGTGAAACACATTATTAAGCATATAAGTATAACCAGTATTAGTTTAATACTGTCCCATATGAAAATTACTGAAATTTCATTCTCTGTCTTTCAATTTAATCCACGTCATTTTATGCGGAAGTGAAAAAGGTGTTAGCAATATATAAATATAGGTGCAGGTTGTATTTTTGGTTGATAATAATAATGACCAACACATTCCAGGTTTATTCACAGAAAAACAATTCCCTCATTCGATCAGTTTCTGTGAATATTGGGGATACAATACATTATATTGATTTAAATAAAAAAGTAAACATAGATAATAGTTTTAAAAGTGTTGAAATAAAACTTAATACATCAGATACGGTACGGTATGCACTTGTAAAAAGTAGTGATAAAGATACCTTATGGCATACAACGGTTTTTCTGGTAATAAAATTTAAATACCTCTCCCCCGGAAGTTATTCTATTATTGTTCATAATACAAAAACCGGACAGAGGGAGGCGATGTTATTCCATGTTTCAGAAAAATTATGGAAGAAAATTAATTTTTATGTGCTTTATGCTGTCGTTCTTTTTCTAATTATTTATTCGTTGTATATATATAAATCATGGTCGGTTATTGAAGAAAACTTATCATTTAAACAAAAAGAAATTACAGCTATTGAAACAGCCAGGCAAAAGGAAGAACTGTCTATAAAAAATAAGAATATAACCGATAGTATTAACTATGCCAGGAGAATTCAATTGGCCATGATCCCTTCTATCCGCTATTTTGATTCTGTATTTCCAGAATCATTTGTTCTTTTCAAGCCAAAGGATATTGTTAGTGGTGATTTCTTTTGGATTACACAAAAAAACGACAAAATTTTTGTGGCTGCAGTTGACTGCACCGGGCATGGGGTGCCTGGTGCATTTATGTCAATTATAGGAATTGAATTGCTTAGAAAATTGGTAATAACCCAAAAAATTGAGGAGCCGGCAGAAGTATTGAACGAACTGAATAAAAATTTTGCTGAAATTTTTAAAGATGTAGAAAATATTACGTTACGTGATGGTATGGATATTGCCTTTTGTACTATCGATAAAGGTTCAAGGATCCTTGAATTTGCCGGTGCATTTAACCCATTATACTTAATTCGTGATAATAAAATTACAGAAATTAAAGGTGACAGGTTTTCTGTAGGGCTTGAGGATTATGAAAATGGTTCTCAAAGCTTTACGAACCACCATATACAGCTTCATAAAAACGATATGATCTATATTTTTACCGATGGTTATTCCGATCAGTTCGGAGGGCCAGAGGGTAAAAAATTTAAGTATCGTCGTTTCAGGCATTTGCTTTTATCAATGCACAAAAAACCCCTGAAGGAACAGCGCGATTACCTCGAGTGGAGTATCGAAGATTGGAAAGGTGAAAATGATCAGGTAGATGATATTTTAATTATTGGGATGAAAATTAACTTTTAACACTTTCACTATTTTCTGGTCCGGTTATTTTTTCTTTGTGGTATATTTCAATGGAGATAAATATTGCCGTGAAACCCCAGAACAAACATGATGCTTTATCGGTGTCAAGAAAATTATTCAAAATACCATGAATATAATAAGAAACAAGTCCCATAATTAAAGCCAATACCAATTGTTTGGTTTTTTGATCCTTGGTCCGGTAATATAAACGGATAGAATAGTACAGTGTTAGCGCAATAATTAATAAAAAAGTAATTGTGCCCATAAACCCCATTTCTGAAAGAGGGCCAATGTATTCACTGTGTGCATTACCCAAAACCCCGGCATTTGTGCTTATAATAGTTTTCTGATATGACATTTGAAAAGGGGCGTACTTGAATTTGTAAGTGCCGGGGCCCCATCCCAAAATGGGTTTTTCTTTAAACATTTTAAGGGCACTGCTCCATCTGTTTATCCTCTCAAGGTTTGAAGCATCAGTGGTCACATTTGACATGGACTGGACATGTTCAACCAGGTAATCTGATGAATCGGTCCGGTTTTTTTCCAATTTCATCATGATGGTTGACCATGAACTAATAATAATTCCTAAAACCAGTATTGCGGATAAGAACAAATAACGAAACCTTATTTTAAATATAACAATAAGGAAAACAACAAATGTGACTGCAATACTAAGCCAGGTTGCCCTTGTGTATGATAAGATAATTGCTGCACTAAATAAAATAAGTAATAAAAAAGTTAAAACCCTGTAAAGTAATGTTTTGTTTTTTTGAATGAAAAAATAAATAACTACAGGGTAAATCATAGCCAATGAAGCACCGTAAGCGGTATGATCACCATAAAATGGATTGGGTACAAAATTGGCAGCTTTTTGGTTACCTATACCATAAATAAATTGTCTGGTTATTGCATAAAAAATAACAATTAACAAGGGTATTATAAACATCCATAAATATCGGTCGAAATTTTTGTAGTTTCTGAAAATCTGGCTCATTAAAAAGAAATAAACAACCAAAAACCAAATTCTGCTAAGAAGAAACTTGAACGACACCAGGGGCATTGTGCTGGTTATAGAAGTTAGGAAAATCCATATGAGGTTGGCAGAAATAGCTATTGTAATGGGGTGTTTCAGAACACGTTTATCAAATGACTTTTCATATAAAAGTTTGAATATGAATACCAATAAAGCCACTAATATCAGTGGTTCGCTGGGTAAAATGATGTCGTTTTCATAACCTTTTACCAATTCACGCAACGGTATGGAAACCGGGGTAAGGACAACAATGAGATAAACCAGTATATCTAGTCTTGTGAATGCTACAAAAGCTACTCCCAGAGCCATGCTTAATAACCCGAGATAGAAAAACTCCATGTATATAAGCACAGAATTTAATAAAACAAATAAACCTGCAACGATATATACTACTGTAGTTTTATTCCTGGAAATAAAATTTTGCAAGTTGTTAAGCTTTTTTGAGTTCCTTAATTTCTTTAAAATTTTCTACAATTAATAACAATATAAATGTTAGTATAAATGTTGCTATTGAGCTGAAAATTACTATTAATGATCGTTTTGGGTACGTTTTCCGTTCTGCTTTATAGGCACTGTCCACTACAAATTTATGAGGGACACTTTGCTCAGCTTCAACCCTGGCTTCTGTATACTTCGCTTTTAGAAGGCTAAGGTTCTGTTTTTCAAAATCCAGAAACAACATGATATTTGTAAAACGGCTTCCATACTGGGCAAGAATATCTATTTCCTTTTGCAATTGTTTAGCTATATCTTTTTTGCCAGAAACCAGTGCTTGCGCATATGCTTCACTTAAAGCCTGTGCTTGCATTTCTGGTTCATATACCCCCAATTTTCCTAGTACTTCAAGTGAGTCTTCTAATTCTTTAACCTGCTTTGTTAACGTAAAATATTCTCTTTTAACAATATTTAAGGCTTTTATAGCCCGTTCCTTTAAAATTTTATTCATGGTAGAGTCCAGTAATGCAGCTATGTCATTGGCAATATCGGCAGCCATTTTTGGATCTTTGTCCATTACTGAAATTTCTACCGACATAAATTCGGTTCTTCTGAACTTAATATTACCATTATATCTTTTATACAACTTGGTGTTTTTATATTGGTCGTCTGGATCAATTTCATAATGGCCTAACAGGTTATACTTTTTTATAATTTTTGACCGTATATGCTCTGAGTGAAGCACCTGTAACAAGTGTTCTGCTTGTTCTTCTTCTCCAATGGTTGTAATTCCGTCTTCACCACCAGTTGTTGAAAGTAGTATTTTAGATATTGATGTTTCAGCTGCCGGGAATAAAATAACTGTTGATTTATACTTATTTTCGATAGTTAACGACACAAAAATTGAAATTATAAATGCAGCAAATGGTATGAAAATTAAAGGTTTCCATTTATTCACTGCAAACTTTAGCAATCCCAATGAACTGAAATTGTAAGAATCGTTGTTATTCATAATGTTTGTTTATGTTGTTCTGATTAGATTATAGTTTTTTTTACCTTTTTGAATAAGGATGTATTTATTATTTAACAGAAATGAACTGTCGATTATTGTCTCGGGATTACTTATTTTTTCTTTATTTATGCTTAAACCGCCTCCTTTTATCATTCTTCTTAATTCACCTTTTGAAGGGAATACCTGGGTTTTATCTGCCAGTAAATCAAGTAAGTCAATACCATTTTTAATTTCAGTTTCACTTATGCTAAATGTAGGTACACCTTCAAAAACTGATAAAAATGTGTTTTCATCTATTTTTTTTAGCGTTTCCTTGGTGCCTTTACCAAAAAGTATTTGAGTAGCTTCCAATGCCATGTCATAATCTTCTTGTGAATGTACCATGGTAGTTATTTCTTTAGCCAACCTTTTTTGTAACAGGCGTGCATGTGGTTGCTCTTTATGGTCCGTAATTAATTTCTCTATTTCTTCTTTGCCAAGAAATGTGAAAATTTTTATGTAATTCTCAGCATCTTCATCAGTAACTTTCATCCAGAACTGGTAAAATGTATAGGGAGATGTTTTTTTTGGGTCTAACCATACATTGCCTGACTCGGTTTTACCAAATTTACCCCCATCTGCTTTTTTAATTAATGGGATGGTCAAAGCGAAGGCTTCACTGGAAGCTTTTCTCCTGATAAATTCAGTGCCGGTTGTTATATTGCCCCACTGGTCTGATCCCCCCATTTGTAATTTGCAGTTTTTATGCTGGTGTAACCAGTAAAAGTCAAATCCTTGTACCAGTTGGTAAGTAAATTCGGTAAACGACATTCCTGTTTTGGCCTCGGTACCCAATCTTTTTTTAACTGATTCCTTCGACATCATATAATTAACAGTGATATGTTTTCCAACATCACGAATAAATTCAAGAAAAGAAAATTCTTTAATCCAATCATAGTTATTTACTAATTCGGCACGGTTTTCTTTATCACTTTCAAAATCCAGAAATTTGCTAAGTTGTTTTTTGATGCCATCAAGGTTTTTTTGCAGTTGTTCTTCATTTAAAAGATTACGTTCCTGGGATTTTCCGGAAGGATCACCGATCATTCCTGTTGCGCCACCTACTAATGCAATAGGTTTATGCCCTGCCATTTGAAAACGCTTTAGTAAAATAATCTGGGCAAAACTTCCTACATGCAAAGAATCCGATGTAGGATCAAAACCTATATAGGCGGTTGTCATTTCTTTTGCTAATTGTTCTTCTGTACCTGGCATGATATCATGGATCATGCCTCTCCATTTTAAGTCCTCGATAAATCCCATGTGTTCTGAAAAATATTTTCGCAAAGATATTTATATGTAAACGATTGACAAACTTTTTTTACCTGTAAAGTACCTTAATGCAACCTGTTATGTTTTTTAAACTTCTATGCTCTCTTTTCTTTAATGGGGTCAGGCAGGTTGTTTTGCAGATTTTCAAATTTTAAATAAGGAAATATGGATGGTGCCAACTTATATAAGGGTGAAAATAAAAATGATTTTTCCTTTAATTCTGGTGAAATTAATTTTTCGTTTTTGTCGAAACCTGTAATCAAAACAAGGCAAATACTTAGAATAAAAGCTGACTTGGCAATTCCGAAAATAAGACCGGATATCCTGTTAATAAACCCCATTGCAACCGCATCCATAATTTTCTCGGTGAGGCCGGCCAATAGGTGAACAAGAATCACAATACCAATGAAAGTAATGCCAAAGGCAATTAATGGCAGGTATTGGGTTGTAATGTCCAGTTTTTCAGTGAGAAGGGCTGACGTATAATCGGAAAACCTGACCGCGCCCCATATTCCTAAAACCAATGCGGCCAGTGATGCTGCCTGGTAAATCAATCCTTTTTTAAATCCGGTATATGCAGTGTATAATAAAACTATCCCAAGTATAATATCCAGCGAGTTCACGTTCTTCAAATAAAATCGGTTGAGAAAACAAGTATTTTAAATCCTCTTATCAAATGCTTTGATTTTGAGGCCAAATGTAATTAAAAACCTTTTATTTTAAAATATACTTGATAAAAAAGGCAGGTTTTGAAAATTTTGGAATAACAGATTAAATATCTATTTTTGCGCATCAAAATTAATGGCCCTGTAGTTCAATGGATAGAATAGCGGTTTCCTAAACCGTAGATCCAAGTTCGATTCTTGGCGGGGCTACTTCAAAGGACAGGTTGCTCCTGTCCTTTTTATATTCAAAATGTTTTTAATATGCCGGTTTCTGATAATGCCAAAGGGATAATATATGCATGGGCTGCGGGTTTTTTATGGGGTGTATTGGCTATAATTTTGAAAGTTACATTAAATTATGTTTCCCCTGAAAATGTTGTCTGGTTTCGTTTCTTTGTTGCCTTTGTAATATTGTTTTTAATTCACTTGCTGAAAAAGCCTAAGTCACTTAAAATAATTGTTCATCCACCATTGCTATTGTTGTTATCTGCAGTTTTTCTTGGTTTGAACTATATTGCATTTATGCGGGGTATTAATAATACGTCTCCTAATAATGCTGCTATTTTTATTCAAACCGGACCTTTGTTACTTGCAATTTTCGGTATCGTTGTTTATCGGGAAAAACTTAGTTTGCTTCAGATTACAGGGTTTATTATTGCTATTATTGGTTTTGTGTTTTTTTATCGTGATCAGTTGATAAACTTATTCTCAAATAAAGATATTTATAACAGGGGGGTAATTTATATTGTATTTGCTGGTGTAATGTGGTCTTTTTATTCACTAATTCAAAAAAAATTAATAATTAAATTTAAAGCAAATGACCTGAACCTTTTGAATTTTGGGGTTCCCATGATTATTTTCACCGGAATGGCTGATTTTTCTGCATTACTTCATCAACCTTGGTTTGTTTATGCTATTTTACTCTTTTTAGGTCTGAATACCCTTATTGCATATCAATTTTTGTCGTTGGCACTTAAATACACCCAGGCAAATAAGGTAAGTATAATTTTAACGGCAAATCCCATAATTACGTTTGGGGCAATGGCTTGGTTAACACGCATTAATGTACAGTGGATACATGGTGAAGTATTTACATTTAATACGCTGTTTGGGGCAGTATTTGTAATATCCGGGGCAATAATTGTTGCAGTGTTTCGAAAATAAATCAGAACTTCATTCTTCCTGCAGTATCCGGATATAGTTCATGTACAAAATCACTTTGGAAAATCTCATTTGTTGAAATATCCATGATTGATAATTTGCCTCCATGCCATCCAGCACCTGTATCCATTAAATATACATCACACGCTTTAATGGGCTTTGAGCTATTAAAATTTAGTGTTGGTGTATGTCCAACAAAAACATTTTCGAATTTGGTAAGTTTAGTTTTTGGCTTGTGCATCAATGAAATAGCATCATTTACTAAATCGCGGTTCCACATTAGATATTCATGGGTGTGTTTGTATAAGTCTAGTTTCGGGTTAATCCCACCATGTACAAAACAATTTTTTTTTTCTACGTGAAAATAGAATGCTTTTGATAAAAATTTAACATGTTCTTTGGGTATTTTGTTTTTGTAAGAGTTAATGGTAGAATTTCCTCCCTGGTTATACCAAATTTCTGAAACCTTTCCGCTTTTCATCCAGTTAAGTGCCCAGTAATCATGGTTGCCCATAATATAAACTAAGTTTTTTATGCTTGTGAGAGTTTCAATCGACTCATAGACATCCGGCCAACCGTCACATACATCGCCGAGGCAAATAACCTTGTCTGTTTGCAGGTTTATTCCCGAGCGTTCCAGGCATTGTTGTAACGCTTTATTGGCGCCATGAATATCTCCTATTACATATGTAGGTATGTTATTTTCTTTTTTTGTTGGCATAATTATTGTTTTTATCCAGTGCTATGGATTTCATTCTGGCAATTTTTTCTTTACAAATGATTCGTTATGGTGAATTTAATTTTTATAAAAGAAAAATAAGTATGTCTGCTAATGGTTAACTTT
>JBNLCS010000654.1:0-12045 GCA_050303935.1 Bacteroidales bacterium | reverse complement strand
ATTGTAGAAATACCTTGTAATGAATAAAAAAACTGATTTATCTGCTTACAAGAATACATGGTATAAACCGGGCTCATTAATAAAACGAATGGGTTGGTATTTTTGTAGCCATATTTTTTTTAAATCATATATATTTCATATCCGGTTCTTGAAGATATTCATTCTCCGGGTTTTTGGTGCCAGTATTGGGAAGCATGTAATTATTAAACCGGGTGTAAACATTAAATACCCATGGTTATTAAAGATTGATGACTATGTCTGGATAGGAGAGAATGTTTGGATCGATAACCTGGCAAAGGTATCCATTGGTGCACATTGTTGTATTTCCCAAGGGGCATTTCTTTTATGTGGCAACCACAATTATAAATCAATAACATTTGACTTGATGGTTAAAGAAATAGTGATGGAAGATGGGGTGTGGATAGGGGCCAAAGCAATAGTATGTCCTGGTGTTACATGTAAAACACACGCGGTGCTGTCTGTTGGGTCGGTCGCAACTAAAGATCTTGAACCCTATGGAATATATATAGGTAATCCCGCTGTTCAAGTTAGGGAAAGGAGAATTGAACTAACAAAACAGTAATTGAGAGGATTTTTCAAAAGTAAAAATATAACAACTACAAATTTTTATATTTTTTGAAAATTGAAATAAATATTGATAGTACTTTATTTTTATAAATCCAAAAATTCTCATAAGCCAATTCTAAATGATATTTTTACAAGAAATACATTGTTTGGAAAAACCGAGAATAAATCTTCAACATCCTGGCCTAAACGAAAATCACCATTATTGGTATACTGATTCCTGTTTTGGGACCATACAAGGTATAACAAAGATCCCGGACGATACTCCCAACGAAGGACAAGGTTTGAGTTAAAATCTTTCATATTAAAATCCGGATCATCAAACGTATAATCAGTAACATTATCCCGGTTTTCATCAATTGAATATATTTGTTCTGATTCATCATATTCAATTTGATCAGATGAATAATTTTGGTACCGTTGGGTCAATTTCCCGGCTTGGGATGAAAGTATATATTTAAATTTATTGTATTTTCCGGCTGAAATAAATGGCATTCCGTAATATTGAATTGTAAAATCCGGTGAGAGATAAAGGTTTAACCTGAATGTCAGGGATGTTTCGTGTTGGTCCATGTATCCCCTGATGTATCTTTTGTCTTCTTTATAGTCAATATTGTTTACGTATTGCAAGTAATTGTAACTTTTCATATAACCCGTTCCCAAGGAAAAATCCATTTGTTCAATAAACCTGAAATTCAGGCCAGTATATATTCCAAATCTTTTATACAGGTCATTTTCAAACCTTTCACCATTTGTTTCCAGGTACATTTCAATTTTTTTCTTATCGTTTGTTGAAAAATAGAAAAAGTAATCCAGTGCACGATCAACCAATAAAGCCGGGCCTCCCCTCAGCTCATGGGTTAAGAGTGATTTGCTTCTTAAGGAAAATCCTCCTCCGGTATTCCAAAAGTTCGTGAAATTGAAATGTGCATTAAAATTACCATTGGTGTACAGACGTTCACCACCAAGGGTCCATGCATTCCATTGATTAAAATTTAAACTTATAAACCTGAAAATACCTTTTTCTTCTTGCATGCGATATCCTACCCAGTTTGTTTGCTGGAATATATCGGCTGTTCTCATGAATCCGGCCTGGTTAATGTTAAAGCCCGGGGTTCGCAGTGTGATCCAGGTTGAATACATCCAACTGCCATTTCCATTACTTCCAAAACGCAAAGTACCTGCTATTCCGGATAGGTTGTTTCGCGTAGAATCAAAAGATAAATGGTTTGCCCCCGTTCGTTGCAGAAAGTGAGGGGCGTTTATTTGTGTTTCAGAAATTGAATTTTTACTTCCGTTTAAACTACTGAACAACGTATTAAACAGAAGGTAATATTTCTTGTCTTTCCACTCATGGTTAAAATCAATACCCACCGTATAAGCATTTTTGACCAAGAGATCATTTATCCTGCCAGATTCAATTTTTCGATTTGTAGTACTTACAAAAGCCCCCAGCCGTGTATTTGCGTCATTCATATCTTTTTGTACGCGGCTTACAAAATAATTGGTAGCTGGCTCCATTTCTTCATATCTTCGTTCGCCATTATGATCTATTTCAGCTTCTTCTTTTTGTGTAATACTTTCCATCATGGCAACTGACCAACCTTTTGAAGTTTTACCGGTAACTTTAAAAGCTCCAAGGATCGTTGTATTATCCGGGCTTTTCATATATTCATCATCTCCAATGTCCGGACTCAGGAAAGGCCTCCGTCCTATTCGTCTTGAATAAAAAGCATTGTCATTTGAAAGCTCCCACCATCCTGGTGTAACCCAATATTCAAGGATACTTTTGCCTTCAATAAAAAATGGCCTTCGTTCCCGTTGATAGGTTTCAAATGTAGTAAGGTTCATTTCTGAAGGGTCAGCTTCAACCTGTCCAAAATCCGGATTTATGGTAAAGTCCATTGTAAGGTCATTGGAAAGCCCTATTTTCCCGTCAACACCAAGCGTACCTATGTATTCTTTTCCCGGGGTAAACGGGTTTTCAGCATCTTTTTTGTAGGTTTTTGATTTACCAACAGTATATGGTGTGATGTCTTTCTGTTTTTTAGGCCTAATATTTTCAATTCCCGTAAGTTCACCATAGTGGCTTACCCACCCGGCATCTTTAGGCGATTTAAATTTCCAGAGCGATTCCTCGTTTTTTCTGTACAGCCGGCGCCATAGTTGTAAGCCCCAAGTATACTTTTTGTTATTGGCAAAACGCAACTGAGTGAAAGGTATCTTCATTTCGGCACACCACCCAAGGTTGTCTATGGAAGTTTTAACGTCCCAAATAGGGTCCCAATTATCATCAAATCCATTACCATCATTACTGCTGGCACCATCACTTTTTACACCTGCCGCGTTAACCGTGAAAGTAAATGCTGTACGTTTATCATGATAACTGTCAAAACTAATAGCTACCCAGTCACCATCAAAACCGTCCCGACGTGATAATCTTGTGTCAATGCTATCAGGGGAACTATCAAAACAACGTATGGCAACATAAATAAACTCTTCATCATAAATAATTTTAAACTGAGTTTGCTGGCTTGGTGAAATTTTTTCTTTTGGCATAGTTTGAATGAATTCTCCTTCCCACTGTACCTGGTTCCATGCTTCTTCGTTTATCATGCCATCAATGCGTGGACTTATCTCCTGGTTTCTAGTTGTGTTATAGTTTTTGTTACAATAACTATTGATAAACATCAGGAGAAATAACGCTATAAAAATGTATCGGATCACTTTTCTATTTTTGTTTTAAATCTACATCTTCGAGCATGCAAGCTCAGTTGTCAGATAGCTTGCCCTTTATTGTGGAGAAGCCTCCGCATTGGGCAGGGATACTATTACCTGATCAGACAAAAGTATAACGGCTAATTAGAAAATTTGTCATTAATAAATAACTATTTGTCATAAAATGTCATAGAAGTCGTACCCAAAATTTGCAAGCAATAATTATAAAAAAATGTATTCCTTGCAGATTCGATAAAGTATATCGGTTCTTGGCAATTTTGTGAAACAAAAGCTGTTTAGAACCAGATATACCGCTAGCTTTTTTTCGCAAATTAAAAGCGTAGCGGTATAAATCATCTCATCTGGTTTCTTGCTTTACCCAAATGAGTGATTTTCTAAATCAGGTCATAATTAAATGTGTTGTTCATTACGTTTAAATACAATATTTTTGGACGCTGAAAAAAGGGAGAATATATGAGTGAAAAAAAGTGGTATGCCGTATATACAAAGTCGCGAATGGAGAAACAGGTGGCAAAGGAATTTGAAGAAATGAATATTGAACATTACTTGCCCCTTTTAAAAACCCTGCGTCAGTGGACCGATCGAAAAAAATGGGTCTATGTTCCGCTTTTCAATTCATATGTATTTGTTAAAACTAATATTAAAGACCGGGAAAAGATTTTAAAAGCAGATGGGGCTGTAAATTTTGTTCATTTTAAGGATGAATATCCTTCAATCCCTGAGTATCAGATTAATAATTTAAGAATTATATTAGGTGCATCGGCAAAATTTGAAATAGGCTATGACAACTTTACACTGGGAGAAAAAGTTAATGTAACAGGTGGCCCTTTTAAAGGCCTTAAAGGAACGGTTATTGAGTATAGAGGTAAACAAAGGTTATTGGTTAGAATTGATGTTATAAACCAAAACCTTATTCTGGAGGTTAACCCGGTTTACATTGAAAAAATCGTATAGTTTTTCTGCTTAATAAATTAGTGTTTATAACTAATAAAGTTATATAGTATTCTTATACATAGCTTTAAGTCCCATAAAGATATGTATATGGGATTAAAGTATGAAAAAATAATAAAAAGCCCATCGCAAATATTAAGTTTGACGGGTTTTACAACGGATGAATTTAATTTATTGGCCGGGGAATTTAAGCAAGAATGGGATGAATATATATCACATTATACGCTTGAAGGCAAACCAAGGCAACGAATATCGTTACCACGCAGGACAAGCATATTGCCAAAGGGGGAAGATAAATTGCTGTTTGTCCTGGTGTATTTAAAAACATTTCCGTTACAGGAATTACAAGCAGCAACGTTTGATATGGTGCAGCCACAGGCCAATAAATGGATCCACTTACTGTGTGGGGTTTTACACCGGACTTTGAAAAGGCTGGGTTCCCTTCCGGAGAGAAATGCCGAAAAACTTGAATGGCTATTGCAAGAATGCCAGGATGTATTGTTGGACGGTTCGGAAAGGCCGGTTCAACGGCCAAAAGATGACGAATTACAAAAAGAATGTTACAGTGGTAAAAAAAACTCATAGTGTGAAGAATAATTTATTGACATTACCTGACAGGAAGATAAAATGGCTTAGCCAAACATATTATGGGCATACGCACGACAAAAAAATATGCGACATGCAGCCCTTAAGGCTTCCTAAAGGTATTAGGCTGTGGCAGGACACAGGCTTTGTGGGACATTGTCCAGAGGGGGTAGAAATACAAATGCCTGCAAAAAAACCGAAAGGTAAAGAGTTGACAAATGAACAAAAAGGGCGCAACAAAGAAATATCAAAGTTCAGGATTTTAGTCGAACATGCAATAAGTGGGGTGAAACGTTGTAGGATAGTCAAGGACAGGTTGAGGTGCCATAAATTTCTATTTGATGACTTGATAATGGAACTGGCATGTGGACTGCATAACCTGCGTATTGACTTAAAAACAAATACTTTATTAATCTAATCTATATAATGTCTATTAATGATCTGTAAATTAACCAGATACAGTTTTTCTTTTTTAATGGTCTAGAAAATATTCATCAGTTCTTTGAGTGAAACAATTTCATATGTAGCATTACTTGCTGATGGCTTTTTTTCCGGATTAAAGTATACCTGGTCAATCCCATATTTTTTTGCACCTTTTATGTCAACAACCGGATCATCTCCAATCATTATGCATTCACTTTTTCTGGCGTTTAATGAATTAACCGCCCAGGCAAATATCTTTTTGTGTGGTTTATTGTAACCTATTTCCTCTGAAGAAAATACCTGGTTAAAGTAATTATGGATACCACAGTTTTCAAGTTTTCTGTTTTGTGTTTTTATAAATCCATTTGTTAGAATAAACAGTTGGTAATCCTGGTACAAATAATCAAGTATTTCTCTTGAATAGGGAATGAGGTTCTTTTTGGCCGGACAAATTTCCAGATAATTTTTGTTCAGGGTATTTGCCAGGTTTTTATCTTCTCGTCCAAGTTTTATTAACGTTCTATTAAATCTTTCCTTCCGAAGTTTTTCTTTATTTATTCTTCCATTTCTGTAAAGTTCCCATAACTTATCATGTTCTGATTCAAAAGTTTTTATAAATGAAGAAACGGTTGAATCAATTTGGTTGAGCAGGAAACAGTTAAACAAATCATGCATCGTGTCATGCATATTTCGTTCAAAATCCCACAATGTGCGGTCAAGATCGAAAAAAATGTATTTGTATTTTGTCATAAACAAAAAAACCGGGACAAGCCCGGTTTTAAGGAACAATAATTATTTTATAATCCAAATGCGGATTTAATTTTATCAACATAATCCAGTTTTTCCCAAGCAAAAAATTCAACTTCTTTTTCTATGGTACTTCCGTTTTGAAGGAACTTAATTTTTTCAACTTTAGGTGACCTTCCCATGTGTCCATAGGCTGCTGTTGCCCTGAATACAGGGTTTTTAAGCCCTAATCGTTTTACAATAGAAGCCGGTTTCATATCAAAAATTTCTTTCACCTTAGCAGCAATTTCACCGTCTTTCAAATTTACCTTTGACGAACCATATGTATTTACATAAAGGCCAACCGGTTCAGCTACACCGATAGCATAAGCTACTTGCACTAACACTTCATCACAAACACCCGCTGCCACTAAATTTTTGGCTACATGCCTTGCGGCATAAGCTGCTGACCTGTCAACTTTTGATGAATCTTTTCCGGAAAAGGCCCCTCCCCCATGTGCTCCTTTACCGCCGTATGTATCAACTATAATTTTTCTTCCGGTAAGGCCTGTGTCACCGTGCGGGCCACCAATTACAAATTTGCCGGTAGGGTTAACATGTAAAATATAATTTTCTTTAAAAAGCGCTTGGACCCTTTCAGGTAACCTGGCAACTGTTTTTGGGATAAGAATATTTTTTACATCTTCTTTAATTTTTGAAAGCATGGTATTATCATCAGCAAAGTCATCATGCTGTGTTGAAATAACAATGGTATGTACCTTTAAAGGTTGGTTGTTATCATCATATTCAATGGTAACCTGCGATTTGGAATCAGGACGAAGGTAAGTCATTTGTTTTCCTTCTTTACGGATTGCAGCAAGTTCTTCTAACAAAAGATGAGAAATATTTAATGCCAGTGGCATGTAATCATCCGTTTCTTTACTTGCATATCCAAACATCATGCCCTGATCACCGGCACCCTGTTCTTCCTCTTTTTCTCGTTCAACTCCCTGGTTAATGTCTGCTGATTGCTCATGGATAGCTGAGATAACACCACATGAGTCACCATCAAACATATATTCTGCTTTGGTGTATCCAATGTCTTTAATTACATCACGGGCAACTTTCTGGGCATCAATAGTGCCCCGGGTCTTTACTTCTCCACTCAATACAACCAGTCCGGTTGTTACAAGTGTTTCACATGCTACTTTTGATTCTGGGTCATATTTTAGAAATTCATCAAGTATTGCATCTGAGATTTGATCTGCCACCTTATCCGGATGGCCTTCTGATACGGATTCAGAAGTAAACAAATAAGCCATATATTAATAAATTTTGGTTTTAAGCTTGCAAAAATATGCTTTTTATTTTATTCTATCCTGCAAATATAGCTTCATTTTATAAAATGTCGGTTTTTCATGATTATTTAACCTTTTTTCTTTGACCAACATCAGGATCAAATTATAGAATAAATTAAAAATGATTATTCTTTGGTTAATTCCCTGAATATATCCTCTAGTTTTTTGCGTTCTATCTGCGAGGAGAGAATGACCAGGTTTTTTTCAACAGCAAATTTGAAAACCCTGCTTCTGATGTCTTCATAATCTTTACCGGTTATTATCCATATTGTATCTTTCACATGGTGGGCATTTTCAATAAAGTTTAATGATAATAATTCTTCTAAAACAGGGTTTTTGTCAAATTCTACTACCAGGCTGGATTTATTACTTTGTTGAATCCGGTCAGTTCTGTCGTGTTTGATTATATTTCCATTGTTTATAACTACCACTTCATCGCATATGGCTTCAACTTCCTGTAATATATGCGTGGAGAGCAATACGGTTTTGTTTTTGCCCAATTCCTGAATAAGTTCCCTTATTTCAATGATTTGATTTGGGTCCAACCCGGAAGTAGGCTCATCCAGTATTAAAACTTCCGGATCATGAATAATTGCCTGGGCCAACCCTACCCTTTGCTTGTATCCTTTAGATAACTGCCCAATTTTCTTATGTTGTTCTTTATTCAGGCCAATCATTTTTATAACATGCTTAATTTTTTCAGCCTGATTGCTTACATGATATATTCCCGCAACATATAACAGATATTCTTTAACATACATTTCGTAGTATAATGGGTTGCTTTCCGGTAAATATCCTATTTTCTTTCTTAATTGGGTATTATTTGTATTTACCAAGGCTTCATCTATAAATATTGAACCAGATGTAGCTGGCATATACCCACATATAAGTTTCATCAGTGTTGACTTACCTGCCCCGTTGGGACCAATCAAACCTGTTATTTTATTTTCAGAAAGTGCAATATTTACCTTGTTAAGGGCAAGTTGCTCACCATATTTTTTACTCAGATTTTCTGTTTTAATCATTGTTACATTTTTCCGGTGTTACTATTAAATTCAAAATAATTTCATGATATTTTATGGAAAAAGTGTATGATATCATCTTTTATTTTGAAGGAAAAAACTTTATTCGGCATGCTAAAATTAAAGTTTTTGAAATTATTCAACAATTTTATTCAAAACGGGTTTAATATTAGAAAAATTTTAATAATAATTACCAAAGTTTGTACATATGTGATTTTTTTTTGTAAAAGTACACTGTAAAATCCTCATAATGAATGTTATGTTATTATGGTACAAAAATTGTATTAAAAATATTAAGTTATTATATTTGCACGATTTCAAATTAAAATGAGAAAAGCTATGGTATTCAATAAAAAGGTAAAAACGGGAATTCTGATAATCTTTTTGTTTATAATGGGTCTTACGTTAAAAGCACAAAGTATTGCTGAAGCAAGTGAATTATATAATGAAGGTGTCGAATTAGTTAATCAGGATAAATTACAGGAAGCACTTGACAAATTTATGAAAACAGTTGAAATGTGTGAAGCCCTGGATGATGAAGAGGCTATTGAAACAAAAATGACAGCCGAAGGTGTTATTCCCGGTGTACAATATCGGATCGCATCAAATTATTTGCAGGAATCAGATTTTGAAAATGGTATTCCTGCGCTGGAGAAATCTATTGAACTTGCCGACGAATACAATGATTTTACCACGAAGGGCCAGGCTGAAGAAAGATTGTCCCAGGTATATCTTGTTTATGCAACAAATCTATTTCAACAGAAAAAGTACGAAGAGGCAGATGCTACTTTTGACAAAGTTCTGGATTTAGATGCGGATTATGCGCAAGCATACATGTTTAAAGCGCTTATTTATCGTCAACAAGGTGATCTTGAAAAGTTTAAAAGTAATATTGAACAAGCCATTACTTCTGCCCAAAAAACAAATGATAGAAAAACATTAAACAGGTCAACTGATTTTGGTTTTAAAGTTTATTTAAAGCAAGGTGTTGATGCATTTTCTTCAAACAATTTTGATGAATGTATTGAAAATACAAATATTGCGTTAACTTTTGTCGAAAATGATGTAGATGCGCTTACCATACTTATTCAGGCATATAGTAAAAAAGGGGACTGGGACAAGACAATTGAAACGGGTAAAAAAGCACTTGCTGGTAATATTACCGATCAGGATAAAAAAGCAAGGGTTTATTATGAGATGGCAACTGCATACAAAGAAAAAGGAGATAACAATGCCGCGTGTGAACATTATAAAAAAGCGATGGTTGGGCAGTATGTTGAAAATGCGAAATATCAGCGGGAGCATATTTTGAAATGTACGGATTAAAAAATAATAACAATCATAAAAAGCTGACCATTTATGGGTCAGCTTTTTTTTTTACATTGAATTGTTACCCAAATTCCTCAATCAATAATTATTAAAAAAATGTGTTCCTTGCAGATTTGATTAAGTAAATCATCTCATCTGGTTTCATACTTCACCCAAATGAGTAATTTTCCAAATCAGGGTTAAACAAATCCCACAAAGGTTTTCAGTGAAGAATATAAAACCCTTGCGGGAATCAGGTGTCATACAATAACCATTCATTTTGAACCTTTTTTTAGTTTAAAGCACATTGATTCAATATTATCGATTAAATTTGCAGATTTTAAAATAATATAAATATGGAGAGGAAGATTCAAATAAAAGATTTGCTAGCGTCACAGAAAACCGGGCATGAAATATTTATTCAGGGATGGGTGCGTACAAGAAGAGGTAATAAAAATGTTGCTTTTATTGCATTAAATGATGGTTCAACCATTAATAATATTCAGGTTGTAGCAGATGTGGAAAATTTTGATGAAGCCCTACTAAATAAAATCACCACCGGTTCTTGTATTGCAGTGAAAGGAAAGCTGGTTGAATCGATGGGCAAGGGACAGCATGTTGAAATACAGGCATCTGAAATTGAAGTGTATGGAACAGCAAATGCAGAGGAATATCCCTTGCAAAAAAAGGGGCACTCCCTGGAATTTTTGCGTGAGATAGCACATTTAAGGCCCAGGACCAATACGTTTGGTGCAGTATTTCGTATCAGGCATGCCCTGGCATTTGCTATTCATAAATATTTCAACGAAAATGGGTTCTTTTATTTGAACACCCCTATTATAACGGCATCTGATTGCGAGGGGGCAGGTGAAATGTTCAGGGTATCTACGCTGGACCCAACAAACCTTCCAAAAAAAGATACGGGCGATATTGATTATTCCGAAGATTTTTTTGGAATTGAAACAAGCCTCACGGTTTCTGGTCAGTTGGAAGGGGAGCTTGGTGCGCTTGCCTTATCAAAAATTTACACCTTTGGGCCAACCTTTAGGGCCGAAAATTCTAATACCGCAAGGCACTTGGCAGAGTTTTGGATGATTGAACCGGAAATGGCATTTTTTGATATCAACGATGATATGGACCTGGCCGAAGATTTTATTAAATACGTTGTACGCTATGCTATCGATAACTGTCGTGATGATCTTGACTTTTTAAATAAGATGTATGATAAAGAGCTTCTGGAACGATTAAACTTTGTAGTTGACAACGAATTCCTACGACTTACTTACACAGAAGCTATTCATGTTCTTGAAAATGCCGGTCAGAAATTTGAATTTCCTGTAAAATGGGGTATAGATTTACAAGCCGAACATGAAAGGTTCCTGGTTGAGAAGCACTTTAAAAAACCTGTAATGCTCACAGATTATCCAAAAGATATCAAAGCTTTTTATATGAAGCAGAACGATGACGGTAAGACTGTGAGGGCATTGGATGTTTTATTTCCCCGCATAGGTGAAATTATTGGAGGATCGCAACGGGAAGAAGATCATGATAAATTGGTAAGGCGTATTGAAGAAATGAAACTTCCACAAAAAGATTTATGGTGGTATCTTGAAACCCGTAAATATGGGACAGCACCACATAGCGGATTCGGTCTGGGCTTTGAAAGACTGGTTTTGTTTGTGACAGGAATGGCCAATATAAGGGACGTTATACCTTTTCCACGTACACCAAAAAACGCGGCATTTTAATATCGAGATTGGAAAACATTGGTTAAATTTAAGCCTTGAACTAAACATTATTTATGCTTAAACAACGTCTTCAGCAGAAACTGCTTCAAAAGCTTTCGCCACAGCAAATACAGATGATTAAGCTGCTGGAAATACCTACGTTTCAATTGGAGCAACGTATAAAAAAAGAGCTTGAAGAAAATCCATTGCTGGAGGATACTAAGGAAGAATTTGATGAAGACGGATATGAAATGGATAATGAAAATACCGATGATAATGACTCGGACCTTTCTCTTGAAGAATATATGGATGCGGAAACAATCCCGAGTTACAGGCTTCAAAGTAAGAACTATTCAAAAGACGATAAAAAAGAGGATATACCATTTTCAACCGGTAATACTTTTCATGAGCACCTTGAGAACCAGCTAGGTTTGAGGATAATGAATGATAGGCAGCAACAACTTGCATCTTACATTATTGGAAATATTGATGAAGATGGTTATTTGCGACGTGAAATTGAAGCCATCGTGAATGATTTGGCTTTTTCATATAACATAGAGGCCACAGAAGAGGAATTGGAAGATATATTGGAAATAATTCAGGATTTTGACCCGGTTGGCG
>JBNLCS010000653.1:0-3260 GCA_050303935.1 Bacteroidales bacterium | reverse complement strand
TAATGTATTGAAAAATGATATCAAAATATTTCCAAATCCTGCTGTTAATGAAATAAATGTTAACAATTTAAAGACCAATCAGGTAATGATTCAAATATTTGACAATAATGGTAAAACATTAATTGAAAAATCACACAGAACAGAACAAAATGGCACTATCACTATTGATGTTTCCAAATTACAAAAAGGGAGCTATTTTATCAAACTGATATTGGATAATGCCAGCTATACAGAAAAACTAATTATTCATTAAATAGAAATAAAAATAAATTAGTCGTAACAAATAAAAACTTTAAATTTTTTACTATGAAAAAAATCAGATTAAACATTGCAGTTTTAGCAACCTTGGTTGCTGCTATTTTTTCATCTTGCGATAAAGATGTTGAATCAACCGCTGTAACATTAAGTTTAAATGACACAGCCATTTTAACCCTTTATGTATATGCTGACCTTGACCTTACAGATGCTGGGTTAGAAGCTGTGCCTGCCGGAACAGAACTATATGTTAAAGTTAATTATAGTGATTACAAAGGCGGCGTTGATGGGGCATTTATTCAAACTATTGCAACCGGTGAAAATGGTATGGCTACATTACGTGTACCCGCCGATGATAATGGTATTACAGTAAGGGTTACCCCTTTACCTTTTAACTATGCCCAAGTGCAGGTATTTAACAGCTATGAAGAAACAGTTGATAAAATTTATACTGCCAATACAGTTGATGTGAACGTTTCTGCCGGCGAATCAAAAGTGCAGCAAATAAACTACAATGCACCGGAAGAAAAGAACGACCATACAAAAATGACAAGTATTTCAGGTTATCTCACTGCCGAACTTAATGATGGTACAGCAGGCGATGAAGAAGTGTCAACATCCTTTACAATTACGCTTCATACCTCAGATTGGTCAACACAGGTTAATGTTAACGGTGGTGAATTTTCCACATTAGTCCCAGAAGGAACGGATATTTATGTAACTGGTAAATTCCAGGCTACAAATTCAGTTGGTGGTAGTAATGAAGACTATGAATATGAATTACAAAGTTCTTTTGTTGGTAATTTTACCGTTGAAACAACCGGTGTTGTGATTGAATTTGGCAATGGAGTGCCTGTTGAATAATTTAATAACCCTGATCTCATAGGTGAACTTACATAATGATCCTATGATCATTAAAAAACGAAAAAGAATATGAAAAAAATACTTGGAATTATTTTAATCAACATATTTCTTTCGGTTGCAATATTTGCACAGGAAGAAGAAACTGCCAATTATGGGACATCAACCGGGCTTACCAATAAAAAAGGACTGGCCATATTACCTGCAGGTGGTGATTATGCAATAGGTGCTGATGCACTGCCTTATTTACGGTATGTTGGAAACCTTTTAAGCGGATATACAGGACAAAACTCATTAAGTGTAAACTCGATGAATATTTACGGAAGATACTATTTATCGATGAATACGGCCTTAAGAATTACATTGTATACCGATAATGGAACTGATATTGTAAGGTTTTTTGTACAGGACGATGCAGCAGTTATTGCAGACCCCCTTAGTCAGAAAAAGGTGATTGACAAAAGAAAAAGAACATACAATGACTGGGAGCTGCAAGCTGGGCTTCAAAAGTTCAGGGGATATGGCCGTTTACAGGGGTTCTATGGCTTCTCAGTAGGATATGGCCATTCACGTACACAAGATGAATTTCAATATGGTAATGAGATTACAGAAGCCAACCAATCCCCAACCACGGTAACAAACTGGGGAAATGGTAACAATAGTTCCCAGAGCGTAAGGCTTGTTATGGAAGATTTTGGTATTTCACACACAATCTCTGCAGGACCGGTTTGTGGTGTTGAATTCTATTTTGCACCTAAAATGTGTATCGGTGCAGAAGCCAATATCATGTATTCAGTTACAATGACCAGTGAAAGCGATGATGTTGTTGAAGAATGGGAAAATGGTCAGATCACTGAAACAACTACAGAGAATTCTCCGGGAAATCTCTTCAGAAATACCAGTACTTCAGGATTAGGGGCTTACGGTGGTTTATACGTAATGTTCCATTTTTAAAAAGAAGTAAATTAAGCTTAAAAACCATAGAAAAGCCTTTGATTTTATTCAAGGGCTTTTTTTATAGAGTGTGGTATAAAATATATTGAGAAAACTAAACTGTTTTTGTCCCCCTGATTTATCAAAAACCACTTAAAATTTCGCTTTTCCAGATATGTAACCACATTCAGCTTCTGAACATGCTACATTTTACTTCCTCTTCAGTACATTGAGGGGTGCAATGTAACTCGATAAAGGTTACATTTAGCTGCATCAGAGGGCAGATGTAGCTACATTTTTCAAAAAGCAAGAGTTTAAAAGTTTAGGCTAAGCACTTATAAACTATACACCCTAAACACCAAACTATTCAGCGCCAATCTTGTTTTTATACTTTAGTACCTCATCATAAAGTTTACGGGTAACTTCCCTTTCTCGTTCCAACGCCCTTTTTCTGAAAGCTTCAAATTCCTCTTTTACTTCTGCCAGGTCATTTTTTGCTTCCCGGGTAACCACATGGCTGCGTTTAAACATCACAATAAAAATAAGTAGCGCAAATGTTAAAATTCCTGCCAGTGACCACATGATGATATTATAGATATTTTTTTGTAAAACAAGTCCAAAAACTTCAATTTGATCTTTTACCTCAGATACGGAAGATAGATCACTTTTAACACTGGCAAGGGAACTATTCAGGGTATCAATTTTGCTATCCAGGTTAATTATTACCTGTGAGAGGCTATCAATATTACCATGCATCAATTGAAGGGAATCATCTACCTGATTTTTAATATTATACAACCACCACGACCTAACAAGACGGTAATTATCCTGGGCCTCAGACTGATATATGAGATAGTTAAACTGACTTTCCAGGCTTCCCCTTCCTATTCCAGGACGTTCGTTCTGTGAATAAACATTACTGGCTGCAATATATATAAATCCTATAAGCAATAATAAACGTTTTCTCAAAATCATACTTTTCTGGTTTTAATATTACTGGTTTTAAACTGTTGTACAAAATTAACGATTTAGCCAATTAATTATTATAATTTTCACACTTACTTTTCTTTTTTTTAAAGGTAATTATCAACAATAACATATATTTGCACCAAAACAGGATCATGATAAGGTTTCCGGCGGAATGGGAGCACCAGTCATTTTTACAATTTACTTTTCCCCATCGGGAAAGTGATTGGAAATATATGCTACCA
>JBNLCS010000652.1:0-1619 GCA_050303935.1 Bacteroidales bacterium | reverse complement strand
TAAATAATTACTATTTGAAAATAAATATAATGATAGCGGTTTTAAACTTTTTTTTATTAAAACCATTTATATATCTTGCAATGTGTGGAATATAACTGAGGCTCATGTCTAATAAAATTACAATTTATACTGATGGCTCTTCATTAGGCAACCCTGGTCCTGGTGGTTATGGGGTAGTACTTATGTCAGGAAAATACCGTAAGGAACTTTCGCAAGGTTACCGCTTAACAACGAATAACCGGATGGAATTGTTGGCTGTTATTATAGGGTTGGAGGCCTTGAAACACGACAACAGTGAAGTTAGCATTTATACCGATTCTAAATATGTTGCTGATGCGGTTGAAAAAAAATGGGTATTAGGATGGGAAAAAATTGGTTTTAAAAAGAAGAAAAATCCTGATTTGTGGAAAAGGTTCCTTAGGATATACCGGAAACATCAAGTAAAATTTCATTGGGTAAAGGGTCATAATAACATCCCGGAAAATGAGCGGTGTGACTATTTAGCTGTGGAAGCAGGTAAGTCCGGGGATTTAATTGAAGATGAAGGTTATTTGAACGACAAGGAAAATTCGTTGTTTTAATTATGAAGATGTTATTTTATATATTTAAAATGTGAATAATTACGAAAAATTATTATTTTTAATACAATCAAATAATAAGGCATGCCCCAACAGGTGAATAATAAATTTGTTTTAGATTATAACGGAGAAATAAATTACGACAATATAGGCGTATTACTCACCAGCCTGAAGGAAAAAATGGGTCAACATGGCTTTAAGCTTGGCATGTATAAAAAGGTGCTTGCTGTAATGGTTGAATGCCTTGAAAATATTTACAAGTATTTAGACCACATTCACATTGATCAAAAAGAATTAAAGGAAAAACAACCATATTTTAACTTACAATGCGATGACGAGAACTTTTATATGAAGGCAGGAAACCCTGTTTTGAAAAAAGATTCTGTTAGACTTGAAAAGAAGTTAGAAGAAACAAACAGTCTTGATGAGGTTGGATTAAAAGAGAAGTATAAACAAATAATAACCGATGGGAAGTTTACGGACAAAGGAGGGGCTGGACTAGGATTTATTGAAATGATAAAAACAACAGGCAATAAAATTGGTTATTCTTTCGAACATTTGAATAATGAGCTTTCCTATTTTCATATTGCTTTAAAAATACCAGTAAAATAAAATTATGGAATTAAATACATTGCAGATTAATGCTACTGAATTTACACCTGAAATAATCTTTACCTTAGATGGTAAATTCAATATCTCTGGTATATCACGCCCTGAAGATGTTTCAAAATTTTATGAAAAACCTTATCAATGGCTTCAAACTTATAAAAATGAGGTTTTGAGCCATCCTCAAAACAAATATAAATATACAAAGATTCAAATAGTGTTTAAAATGAAGTACTTTAATTCGGCTTCAGCAAAACATATATTAAGAATGTTGGATTCTATTAAGGGATATGAGAAATTCGGACTTGAAATTGAAATTGACTGGTTTTATGAAGAAGCTGATGAACAACTGTTGGAAGATGGACAGGATTTATCTGATGCGATTGAGATACCTTTTAATTTTGTGAAGATGAACTTATAATGAAGATCACTGCA
>JBNLCS010000651.1:0-12059 GCA_050303935.1 Bacteroidales bacterium | reverse complement strand
TCGTAATAGATAAAATTATAGAAATCTATACCTTGTTAAATCATTATTATGTGGGTATGGCAGGTGTAGCTAATGCCGAACATCGAAAATCAACTTCTGCTGCCTTCATTGATAATGCAAGAATAGTTAATATAAGCATTGAATATCTTGAGAGTTATAAGAACGGTGGGAATTGAAATTATTATTGAGTGAATTCAAAAAGTAGGTTTTACATATTTAAACTGAAATTTCTTTACCAGAAAAATTTATTGTGATATCATTATTGAATGTTTTAAGCTTGCCATGGCATGCTTATTAGATATTCGTAGCCACAGACTATTGGCAAGAAAAATCGAAGTTGCAACCGACTGAAAGGAGCCTGCTTGCAGTAGGCAAGCTCAACGAATTAAACTTCGATTAGCGGGGGTAAAATCGAGATAAATCATTTCAAATTAAAAAAAACGTTTCATATTAATATTGTGGCTCGCTTAGCAAGCCACAATATTCCATATATAAAATATGTGCGGATTATTTCAACCTTAAAGGAATTTACTACGATTTAATCATAACAGGATGGATCATATTCTTCAAAGGGAGATGATATATAATCGTTTTGAGAATTATCATATCCTTCAACCAACACATATCCTTCTGTCCGTACAAATTGATAACTACTTCCCGGAGACCAATAAGGTTCCATAACAGACAGATAATCACCTGTGCTCGAATTATAATAGGTATTCAGAGGGTAAGTACCCCGGTATTGTGTAGTGAATATATATCCATATGGATCAAAAATAGGGGCATACCCTGTAATTCCACTTGTTAATAAAACAATATCTGTACTTGTTAAACTTGTCCACATTTGTAACAAAGCGGTATTGGCTTCACTTTCGTATAAAGATCTCATAGGTACTCTCATCACTTTTTGGTAAGTAGGCCATAAATCATATTTATAAATATCCGGTACAATAGTATAATCTGTTCCGTAATGCAACATTTCAAATCCATTTCCATTCATATACCAGTCATTCGGAACAAAAGGATAATTGGTCACATACCCTTCTGTTCTTACATAAGTATAACCGGGGTGACTTGCGGCAGTAGGAATAGTTCTAGCCACAGTCATATTATCTTTTTTACTACTGGACCAATAAAGTTTAAGAGGCACCCTATCAGCCGCAGGATCTTCCCAAATATAACCCAGGGAACGGACAAATACATACCCCGATGTAATGGCATTATTCTCTCCCCATGCATCGGACGTAAGATAATTATCTTTTCTTCCACTATGCCAATATAATTTTAATTCTTTCATATTATCTCCATTTGATGGGGCAGGAACGGTTGAAATCCATCCTTCTTCTTGCTGAAATTGATAACCAACAATCATAGCATCTAAATCACCCCTACTATCAGCAGAAGTAAAGTGATCAGTCCTGCTACCATGATAAAATAATCGCAATGGCGTAGAAAGTGCTCTGGGAATTTCACATGTGTTCAGGCTCTTTAACATTCCGTCTGATGCAGTATGCATACTTTGCTCATTGGTTTCATCCTGTTCAATAATTTCATTATCCTTCTCACAGGAAAAAAAGGTGAAACTAAACAAACAAAACAGTAATAAATAATTTTTTCTTTTCATAATATTTATGTTTGATTATGCCTACTCTTTTTAAAGCTTTTCGGCTCATGCTTATTAATGTAGTAATTTAATTTATTTAAAACTACCAATGCCTATGAATTAAAATACAAATGATTTATTCACTTCAGTAATAAACATACAGTAAACTGCGAATGACCTAAAAACAGAAATACTTTATTAAACTGAAATATATAAATAATATTTTCATAGGAAGTATTAAATGTATAAAAATAACTTCATATAACAATGTGCAGATCCCATAGAAGCAACTTTTTTAATATATATCACTCTAATTATTATGTAAGGCATTGGAATAAAATGCTTTAAAAAAATATTAATTGTATTAATAAATTATTAAAAACCCCCCGCTGCCGCACGAACAATGCCTTTAACATAATGACATTGTTCGTGTGGCAACAGTGGGTTGCAATCTATCAAGCGAAATGAAAAATCTCCGGTGGCAGCGGGAAACAGCATTATGTTATAAAAAATGCAGATGAAATTTTCACCTGCATTTTTAGTATCTTTTCAGTGCTTTTTAAGAAAATGTAAGAGACATTTTCAGTCCCGGTTGAAGGTTAATACAAACCATCCTGTACCATGGCCCATACAATTTGAACATGACGGTCGGCATTGGTTTCTGACCATTCGTTATTGTAATTCAATCCATAAGGCCAGAAATGGCTGCCACCTGTATTAATAACCGCATTGGGACCATCAAATTCCTGTATTTTAGCTACTGCATGGGAGCCTACAAAATCACTGTTCTGGATAAGCGGATAAGACCAACTGGAAGATGTCCCCACGCCCCAGGTATGGCAAATTTCATGCAACGCTGTACGCTCATTCTGGTAATCAATACCTGAACCAAACCGGATATGGCCGTTAATATTGGCATCGGCAGTTGGGACACCTGTGTTATATTCAACCGTTAGTGTGCGTTGTGGCCAGTTGGCCCAGTAATTGTATCGTTCTACAGCTGCATCCATCGCAGTGGAGATCCTGTTCCTTGCATCCTGTGGAATATTGGTACTGGTAAATACCCATGACAACTGCCCGTTGGCGCCACCACCACTGCCACCGGAAATGGAATATAACATCCATTGCTGGTTGTTACCGCCCCAATAGTCCCACTGGATAACGTTGGCACCATTTGATGTTGAGCTCTGGTATACATCCAGTGATTTTCCACTGTTACGCGCAACAATCCTATAATATCCTCCTCCGGTGCTTATAAACTGGAACTGCTGGTTTTGACCACCCCAGTATGAATATGTTTGCAGGTTTGCTCCATTCTCAGTGGACTGGCTGGCAATATCCAAAGCAATACCCGTATTAGAAACCGGGGAAACTCTGTAATAGCCTCCGCCAACACTTGTTAAAACCCATTGCTGATTAGGACCACCCCAATATGCCCACTGGGTTACATTTCCGCTACTCGTGTTTAAGTCCAAAGCAAGGCCACTGTTGCGGTTTATTATATAGAAAGTACCGTTGGCAGGGGCCGCTTTTAGCCTGAATGCTTCTTTGGTAGTTTCTTCGGGGCCGCTTTCACTTGTAAGAGGTTCTTTTTCTTTCTCACAACCTGTAAAAAGGAAAGTAATTGACATTATTCCCCAAATCAGGGAATTCATAAAAACTGATCTTGGTTTCATAATTAAATGGTTTTAGTGAATTAGTAATTAGTGTATTAAACATATCTTTGTTAGTTAGTGAACATTTTTAAAACAGATAAGTCTGTTTAAATGTAAGCTATGTTGAAATTAGAAGAAACTGCTAAAATCATACAGGGTAATATGGTCAATATTGGGGGGAAATAGTTTATCGTCAGCTTGATGAAATATTTTAAGAAAAGAGTCAGTTGAGTATCGTTAGGTTGTTGATATGAATAGCAGAGTGGTTAAAATCAAACTTTACACAATAAACACAGAGACCGCACTGCCACATGAACCTTTAGTTCGGCATAGCCAATCCTTTCGTGTGGCAAGTGTCTTTAATTGAGTATGTTGTTTTATAGTGAAACCTTTATTTAACAAATGTATTTACGTAAGCTTTTTTGTTTTCAATACGTATCGTATCCTGTTTGCAAGTTTCTTTGAGATCTTTATTATGGCTATCTGTGGCTCCATCCGCTTGATCAATTCTTGGTATGCCAACATTAAAGCTGAGTCATTCCTCATTGCTACCCATGCACTTTCAACAATTGCTGTTTGTAACATTTTATTGCTACGTACTGTAATATCTCCTGTTTTATCAGTTTCCCCTGATGAATTTGTTGTTGGGACTAAGCCGATATATGAGCAAAGCTTATCTAAATTTTTAAACCGTTTAATATCCCCAATTTCAGTTATACGCGGAAGAACCAGGTTTATGTTTTTTCACAACCGGAACGCAGTGGAGCTCATTGACGAAGGAAATAAATCTGAGTTCTTTCGGTATAATATGATCATTGCTGTTAAATTAGTGATACATGCTATTCTTGTTAATATATCATGAAACTGTTTGTAATAATAAACATGGACTTAAAAACTTAAAAAGATATAAGCCAGTTATAGAAGATCGCAAATAGAACATGCCTCTTCGTGTTTTTATTGTTCAGTATGAAATTGTAACTTAAAAAACAAAAAGCCACGCTATATTATGATAGGTGGCTTTTTAATAAAACTAGCCTGATTAATTTATGAATTAATCAGACTAGGTACCAAGAGATTATTGAATGGTCATTTTTTTCACAATTGAATGTCCGTCAACGGTAATAATATATAAATATAAACCTTTCTTTAATGAACTACACTCAAAGGAAACTTCATTATACCCGCTTGTAAAATAATCATTGGCAATTGTTGTTACTTGCCTGCCTAACATATCAATCAAAGATATGTTTACCTTTTTGCCCTGTGACAAGTAAAAACTAATATTTGTAACATCACTAAATGGGTTCGGGTAATTCTGTACATGTGATACGCTTTCATTATCCCTGATAACAGGATCAACTTTTGTAATGCCACTAATTTCATTGCTTTGTTCTTTGTCAACCACATTAAGGGTAAAAGAAAACGAAACACTGTTATTATCAGGATCGGTTGCTTCTAATGTAATTATTGTTGTGCCTTCCTGATAAGGAGCCATTGAAAAAATACTGCCCACTATTATATTGGATGATATAGGGTTCCCGCTCGAACTGTAGCTGTAAGACAGCACATCCCCCTTAGGGTCTTTAAAAACATCGTTGAGGTCGAAACTCAAGGATTGGCCAAGTTGTATGGTTTGGTCAGGGATAGTGTCTGTTACGACCGGAGTGGTTGTGTTATTAGTAGCTATAACAATAAATTCATCACTAACCGATGCCTGGCCATCTGATGCGGTTACTGTTATTTTAGAATTTCCTATTCCAATAATATAAAGGGATATAGAATATTCATTAAATACAGTGGCATATACAGCACTCTCATTTGATGAAGAAATTGTATATTCAAGATTATCATTATCGGGATCAGTGAACCAGTTGTTGAAATACAGTAGCCTGGTACTTATTGGACTCACAAACATATCGCTTTGCGGGTTTAAAACAACAGGGGTTTGGTTTATGACATCAATATACACATCCGCCAAGTCTGTAAAATTACCATCGGAAATAGTATAGGAAAATGATTCTTTCCCCACGAAATCTGTATATGGTGGGGTATACGAAATTGTGCCATCCCCATTAATTACAACAGTACCATTTGCCGGTTGGCTGGTTGATACGATGGAAATAGTATTACCTTCCGGGTCATAGTCATTTTTCAATACATTCAATACACTTTGTTTGTTCTTTTCAATAATGAAATGATCCGAATTGGCAACCGGTAAACTATTATCTAAAATTAAAGTCAGTTTATCTACATTTGGCCCGCCTGAGGGTCCTGTAGCAACAAATTCAATAGTATGGTCCCCTTGCGTTGAAAAAAGGTCAAATTCTATTGAATCCCAGGTTGACCAGGATCCTGTAACATCAAATATTAAATTGTTATTGTTCTCTGACCCATTAACAATCATTTTCATTTCCCTTTCCTCGTTTGAACCATTTGCATATCTTAAAGTACCATGATAATTTCCGCTACCAACCAAGTTTACATTAAAAGTAACAGAACTTCCTATTTCATTATAATAATTAACATAGCCTGCGCCTGTATAACCACTGTGTTCAGTTTCAACAATGGCATTATGCAATGTTTGGTCTTCTGCTTGCAATGTAATCAATTCGTCAACATTATTCATAATGGTCAAAGATGGGTCGCCATAGATATTGAATACAAGTTTGTTCATCCAAAGGTTTTCTGTATTGGTAATCGATTTCATTGCTTCTAAAGCTTCACCGGCAGTTTTATGCCCTCCTATCAAATTGTTCGATACTTCATAACCCATTCCCGGTACAGAAGAAGTACCCGTATAAATTATTTGACCCGGGTAATACCATGAAACCCTTGTTGCGCCTATTGTTACAACACCACCATTCTTAAGCAATGAATAGCTTAAATTTTTATTATTTTCCGGATATGCATTATTACAGGAACCCTGAAAAACAAAGCTTGGATACTGATCATTTAGCATAATGGCATGGTCTACGTCCATGATACCTGCAGCACTAATCGATGACCCATGGGTAAGCCATGTAACCAATCCAAATGGTTTCTGGGTCCATGCATTCGTTACATTGGTAACGTTACAAGGAATATATTCGGCAGCGGGGTTTAATCCGTAGTCCTGATCATAAACACGGGTACTAAGCCATTGGTTAGGTTCGGCAATATCATATTTAATTAACTCCCCTAAATGATATCCCGGTGTTTTTGGATCTAAAGGCTTCATTGAAAGCAAGACACTATTTCTCCATTTATCGGGGGTTATTTCATATGTGACAGTTTTAAAAAGTATTGCATCTAAATCGGCAACATTGCCATAATAAGGGATACGCCCCACGTAAACATCAGTGATACCCTGTATCCCTCCAATACCAAAATCGTCGTTTGCTTCCCCAAAAAAACCGTCACCATCTTTATCCCAATTACTTGTTAGTTCAGCATAATACATATCGGTTGGCGCATTCTTATCTTTGCTACTATAATTACGCGGCCAGCACATTTTCATTGGCACACCTGTTGAATTAGGATTAGGGTTTCCAATTAACAAGACATACTCAATATTCTGTGATAAATAATTGGCTTGCAACCATGCCCGTATATTTTCCGCGGCAACATCACCTTTGCCCCCGCCAAAATCGTTTTCAGTAACAGCAATAACATTAAAACCCATATTTTCTTTATGTGCAATAAAATTTGCCAGTTCAGAGGAAGACGATAGTATTTCATTCGTGGTAATAATAGCATACGTTTCAGAAAAAAGCGTTGCTGACTTTAATTTAAAATCAGTTCCTGTATCAATTTCATCATAATTTAAAACTTTCCCTTTAAGCATTTTTTTGCCCACTACATCATTTTTCATAGTAGCGCCTTTAAAAAACCCGGTTTTATATTCAATTGCTATTTTTGCTGCGGTAAGGGATTTTATTTCACTTGTAACAGGGTTATATTTCGCCAATGGCAAAGCAATTTTAACAACTTTATAGGACCTCAAATATCCAGCTTCCAGTATTTTATAATCAACACTGGGCCAAAATGCATCTTTGGTATAGATATCGGCATCTTTTCCATCCACAATATTGGTTTTTCCTGCCCAGTTATAGATGATTTCATCGTTTACACTTGTAGCATAAGGTGGCGTTGCTGCCAATTGGCCCTTCATTATTGTTTTATAGGCAATAGAAAGTAAGTTGCCGGTAACACTTTCAACAGATGCATCTTGTGGCAATACAATTGTCGCTTCTAACCAAGGGATACTGGGTTCTCCCGGTAAATTGATAAAGGTTTCATCTTCTGAACCGGAAATTAACAGGATATCTTTACCTGAATGTTCAACTTGTAACGGTATTTCAGGTATATTAATTACAGGGAAACCATTTTCATGGGTTACCGTGGTTTTTTTTACCTGACCAAACAAAGGTATGGTCAGTAAACATAAAGCATATACAAGGTTGCGCATACTAAATTTTGATTTTTTCATTTTTTTACGGAATTATTTATTACCTACTCTATTAAAGATTTTCGGTTTTCTCTTTTTATTAGGCATAATTATTTTTCTTTTAATGTTTCAAAGTTTATGAATAATTAAAAGCCAAAAAACACAGATATCAGGGGGTAATCGCCTCCCTGAAATCAGGGAAAAAAAAATACGTAGTAATTATTCAATCACGGATACGGCTTCCACAGCAAGCTTTGATAACAGTTCTACTGCGTAATAATGGGGAGCCGGAACGAAGTCCAACAAAGTCAATTATACCCTTCTCCAAATGCGGGATTATTAAACAAACAAAATTCAAACAGTCTTTTAAATTAAACCCGGAATATGTATTAGAACATTTATTCCGAGCTGCAACTACTTCAAAATATGTCACTTCGTTGGTTTTCAAAAACTCACCATAACAGTGGCCATGCATCCTTTTTGAAAACCCATATTTTATCGCATTTGCAACTCTCATTACAATGTTCTAACACATAATCCGGGTTTAACCATTGCTGATAACCTATCTGAACCATTTCACAAACTCATGAATTTTAAGCCTTGTGAACATAAAAAAATTGGTTTCGCGTTTTATTTCAAAAATGGATGGATTCATCCAATCAGATCTTTTTCAATGGCTTTTTTTATTAAACCAACCGTATTTTTAACACATAATTTTGATAACAGGTTTTTACGATATGTTTCAACGGTATTAAAGCTGATCCCCATTTGCTTTGCTATCTCACGTGTAGTATTTTCATTTGCCAGATAGTCAAGCACTTGTTTTTCACGTTTTGTAAGTTGTATATCCTGGGTTTCCATTCTTTTTTTATTACTTATATTTTCAATAAGCAATTGGCTTATGTCATACGAAAAAAATCTTTTACCCTCTATCACAGCTTTAACGGCAGTTAATAAATCGTTATTATCTGTTTCTTTTGACACAATGGCTTCCACGTTAATTTCCAGGAGCTCATGAACAAGGGAAATTTCTTTAAACTGGGTATACACGATTATTTTTGCCCGGGGATAGCCCCTTTTAATTATCTTGCACAAATCTATCCCGCTCATACCTGGCATACTTATATCTGTAACTAAAATATCGTATGGAAATAATTCGAACATTTTAATTACTTCATCACAGGTTCTTGCCTGGTAAATGGATTTTAACAATGGATTTGTTTGTAACAACTGCGTAATGCCATATAATATTAAAGGATGGTCATCAGCGACTAAAACACAATATGTTTGGTTTTTGGTAAGCATAGGTTATACGTTATGATGTTTGAATAATGGAATGTCTATTACAAAAATAGTGCCGGTATCTTTGTTACTGTCAATGTTTAACCTTCCATAAAGTGATTCTATTCGGTAAGCAATATTTTGTAAACCGATTCCTTTTTGGTCCCCAATTGCCAATCCTTTTCCATTATCTTCAATAATTAGCTGAATGCCTTTGTTTTGATAATTAAACGCGATATCTATCTCACTGGAATTTCCATGTTTGACCGAGTTCAGGAGTATTTCCTGGATACTCCTATATAATTCATGTTGGATTTTAATATTGATTTTTTCCCAATTGATATTCGGGTCATTCATAAAGTTGATGTCAATGTTTTGTTCTTCTTTATATTTGGTTATAATATTTATTAAAGCCATATCCAAACTGGCATTTGTAAAAATTGGGGATGCCAGGTCATGGGATATACTCCTGATTTCTTTATAAACATTTCTAATTGAATGTTCTATCTTATTGACGTGTACATCGCTAAACTCCATCCGTTTTAAAGCTTGAATGGAGATCAGTTCGCTTGCTAATGCGCTCCCTACACCATCGTGCAATTCCCTTGATATTCTTTGCCTTTCCAATTCCTGTCCGCTAAGGCTGGAATTTAATACTTTTATCTGACTGATTTTTTTATAATATAAAAATACAAGTATGAATATACATAAAACAAAAGCTAATGCCCCTTCTAAAAATAACCTGCTCATTTTTTCCTTCTCAGCATTTACTTTATTGATATTATTTTCATAAGTTAACCGTTGTATTTCTTTTTCTTTCTTTGTGGTCTCATACTTGATCTGGATTTCATTTATCTGCTTGGTTTTTTCTTTGTTAAATAAAGTGTCCCTTAATTCACCGTATCGTTTACTATATTTATATGCATAGGGGAACATGTTTTGATTGGCATAATAATCAGATAATAAATTATACGTTTTCATTTCAAGTTCTTTTTGCCCAATAATTTTAGCAAGGTTAAGCGCTTCAAGAAGATAATATCGTGTTTTCTTATGGTCCCCTTGCAAGTTATAGCATGTTGCCAACGAAGTATAACAATGTGCAATTCCCGATTTATCTTTAAGTTTTTCCTTAATTTCCAAGGACTTATTAAAATATTCTAATGCAATTTTATATTTTTTAAGCTCTAAGTATATATCTCCAATGTAATTATATAAATTGGCTATCTCATCTTTATTATCAATTTCTTTGTTGATTTTAAGGCTTTGATTAAATTGAGCCATTGCTTTTTCATGTTCTCCTTGTTTTTTATAGATCTGGCCAATTCTTGAGTAAGCATATGCTGTACCTTTCTTGTTCCCTATCTCTTGGTTTATTTCTACGCATTTGTCTAAATATTGCATTGCTTTTTCATCGTTTTCTGTAATACTGTTTATATCACTGAATTTTTCATATAACAGGGCAATGTGATACTTATCGTCTAATTCTTCATATATTTTAAGACTAACGGAAAAGTACACCATTGCTGTGTCGTAATTACTGGTATTTTTGTATGCAATACCCATATTGCAATAGCTACTGGCTATTCCTTTCTTATTTTTTAACTCATTTTCAATATCTAAACTCTTATGAAAATAATCCAGGGCTTCTGGATAATTACCCCAATTATTATACAGTGTCCCTATATTATTATATGCCTGCGCCAATCCTTTCTTATTTTTTAACTCTTTATAAATTTTCAGGGTTTTCTGAAAATAATACAGGGCTTTATCATACTCGCCACGGTATTTATAAATAAGGCCAATATTATTATATAAACCGGGAAAAGCTGATCTGTCACCTAGTTCTTTGTTTATATCCAGGCTTTTACGATATGAGCCAAGGGCTTTTTCATATTCACAGCAATAATCATATATAGCCCCCATGTTGTTGTATATCCTTGCCAATCCGGTTTTATTATCAATTTCCCGGTCTATTTCTAAACATTTGTTCAAATATTCCAATGCTATTTTGTATTGGCCACGATAGATATATATAGCGCCAATATTACTGTAAATTGCAGATATACCATGTTTGTCATTGAGTTCTTTGTATATATTCATGCATTTATTGTAATAATCCAGGGCTTTGTTATAGTTGCCGCGGTTTTTACAGATTACACCAAAACTATTGTAAGCTTGTGCTAAGCTATTCTTATTACCTATTTCCCTGCTTATGGCCAAATTTTTTTCGCAATATTCTAATGCCTTATCATAATTACCACGACGGATCAAAATATTACTGATATTATGATAGATTTGTGCCAAACCGGGTTTATACCCTAATTCCCCAAAAATATCTAAACTTTTTTCATAAAGTTCCATTGATTTATCAAATTCACCCTGAGCATAACGGATATCACCAATTTTTCCAAAAATTTTTCCAAGCCCTTTCCTGTCATTTAGCTTTTTTTTAATTTTTTGAGCTTTATAATAATAATCCAGGGCTTTATCGTATTTAAAAAGATTTGTGTTTACCATACCTATATTGTAATATACATCTGATATTCCTTTTTTATTTTTAAGGCTATTGAAATATTCTAAGGACCAGGTTAAATGGACCAATGCTTTTTTATTTTCCATTTTCTTAAGATAAAATGCACCAAGATTCAAATAAGATTCTGCAAGTCCTTGTACATAATCCATTTTTTCTACCATGTTTAGAGCCATAGTAGAATATTCATATGACCTTTTAGGGGATATGTCAATATAGTATGAAGCCAATAGGTTTAATACATTAATTTTTTCTGTCTTTTTCAATTGGGGAAGTAACCTTTCAAGGCTGTCAATTTCATAGGATTGCCCCAAAAGATAAATCGAATTGAATAGCATTAATAAAAAATAAATCTTTTTCATAAGTAATAATAATTAGGTCTATATTTTTCAATGGCGCTCGTTACATATGTTAAAAGCCTTATTTATTGCATTTCAGCATATCGCTTTCAAATTGTTTTCCTGGGTTGCCCTGTCGCAAGAAACCATATCTATTGGCCATAAGTCCATCTAAATAAAGAACTAACCAAAAGTTTGTCCCCCACCCAACCCACTTACATCATTC
>JBNLCS010000650.1:0-3517 GCA_050303935.1 Bacteroidales bacterium | reverse complement strand
TAATGCTTGGTACAATTATTTGGGTATTAGGTATAACGCGATCCGTTGGTTATGCGATGCTGGGAGTGGTATTTTTATTCTTTTTAATTGAAAAAAAATGGCACTCGCTTATTCCTACTGTTGCAGGTTTTGGAATCATATATGTTTTATACTCTTTCTTGAAGCGTATTATTTGGGGAATAGGCCAGGCCGATTTTTCAGGTCAGGGAAGCGGATTATTATACAAAGATTATTATAACAAGACTGCCGGGAAAGAAGACCTGGCGGGCTTTCTTCAACGTTTGATTGACAATTCAAACCTTTACCTTTCTAAACACTTGTATATTTTTATGGGGTTCAGGGAATACGAACCCGGTATGAGGACTATACCTGTTCTTACTGTTTTTACATATGCATTATTCTTCGCAGCTCTTATCCTGATATTTAAAAAAAACAAACACGTTTTATTTGCATCGTTATATGTTGGGGTTTTTTGTTTTGTTACATTTATCATTATTCAAAAATCATGGGACCAGGCAAGGCTGGTTATACCTTACTTTCCTATGATCCTAATATCTCTGTCCGCTGGATTGTATTACCTACTCAAGCTCAAAAAAACAAGATTTTTCCAACTTGTTTTCCCAATTATTTTTATAATACTGTTTTTTAAATCAATTGGGGTAACTTTCCAAAAAGTTGAGGAAAACAGTAAATTAAAACCACCTTACTATGGTTTAACACCAGACTGGGAGAATTATGTAAAAATGTGTAAATGGGCAGCTAAAAATGTCCCAGAGAACAATAATATTGCCAGCCGCAAACCTTCCATTTCATTTATCTATTCAGAAGGAAGAAAGTTTATTGCTATATACAAATTCCCAATGTTGAATACAACTGAAATCATCCCAAACTTAAAAGATTCAGTCTTTATCATTGCTGACTACAGGAGAATTTTTAATTCAAAAATACCTGTTGGGACCCAAATGTACTTTAAAAGAAACCTTGCGTATATAATTAATAACAATCAAAGTATTGTTGGGGTATTTAAACCGGAAACCGAACAATATAAATCTGTTACACAAGCCCTAAATGAATTATCCCTGACATATAGCGTTGAACCTTCAAATTTTTATACTAAAAATATTACAGACCCTCAGAAAACATGGACAATATCACCAGACTCACTATTAAATGGGCTAAAAAGAAGAGAAGTGGATTACATTGTCCAGGCTAGCTTAAGACGAAATCCATATCAAAAAACAGGTCAGGTTATAAACACGATACACAGGTATAAAACGTTTGTAGAAGAAAAATACCCCGGTATTTTTGAAAAAGTTCACCAAATAGGTAGTGATAATGATGAACCTGCTGTTTTGTTTAAGATTAATTATGATATGTACAATCTAAACGATAAATAATGAAAATAGTATTTATCGGTGCCGGAAATATAGCTTCCAACCTTTCAAAATATTTTGCCAAAAAAGGAAATAAAATTACACAAGTGATAAGCCGGAATGCATCACATGCTTCGGCATTGGCTCAATTACTGAATTGCAGCTTCAGCAATAATATTAAAGAAATTGATACGAATGCTGATCTTTATTTTGTTTGTGTAAACGATGATCAAATACCTTTTGTAATTAAAGAATTACCAACATTAAAAGGTTTAATACTCCATACTTCCGGAAGCACTTCAATTTCAATTTTTAAAGATAAATTTAAACATTACGGCGTTTTCTATCCCTTGCAAACATTCTCAAAATTTAAAGAAGTTAATCTTTCCAATGTTGCTGTTTTTATTGAAACAGGAACTGATGAAGACGAACAAAAGCTACGTGATTTTTGTTCGGGACTAAGTAATATGGTGCAGGTAACAAATTTCGAACAACGCCTTGCCATACATATTTGTGGTGTTTTTGCCAATAATTTTTCGAACCATATGTATACTTTAGCCTATACACTATCGAAACAGTATAATATCCCATTCCATGTTTTATTCCCCTTAATTACTGAAACAGCAGATAAAATAAAACATCGTTCACCGTCAGCTTCACAAACGGGCCCCGCAGTCAGAAATGATTTAAACACCTTGAATAAACATCGTAAGTTTTTAAGCGACAAACCTGAGTTATTGGAAATATACAATAAATTAACAGAAAGCATTATTAAATTTTCCCATTAAATGTTCAATCGCTAATTTTGCTTGCTGAAATATTTTTGATATGAGTAATTTTAAAGAGAATCTTTCGAAAGTAAAAGCATTTGCTTTTGACGTGGATGGTGTATTTTCAAACGGATGTGTATACTTGTACCCTGACGGGGATATGGTACGTTCAATGAACATTAAAGATGGGTATGCCGTACAGCTTGCTATAAAACTTGGTTACCCGCTTGCTATTATTACTGGTGCTACATCCGGTACTGTTGAGAAACGTTTTGCCAATCTAGGGGTAAAAGACATCTACCTGGGATCTAAAAGTAAAATGAAGGATTTTAAGGATTTTGTATCAAAATATAACTTACAAGAAAGTGAAGTTTTGTACATGGGTGACGATATCCCGGATTATGAGATAATGAAAACAGTTGGTTTTCCAACCTGCCCCGCAGATGCTGCAGAAGAACTTAAAAATATATCCTTGTACATTTCTGACAAGAATGGAGGGGAAGGTTGTATACGCGATGTATTAGAACAAGTATTAAAGGTACATGGACATTGGCTGGGGCCAAAATCTTTTCAATGGTAATTAAATTTCTATGAAAAATTTACGCATCTTTCTTTATTTTCTAAAACTCATTCGTTGGATAAACCTGTTGATTGTTATGGCAACAATGTTGCTGATGCGATATTGTGTTATTAAACCATTGCTGGAATTTCAAAACTCCAATTTGAAACCTTTTTACAACAATTTTGAGTTCAAACTACAACTTTCTTTTGTTCATTTTATTTTACTGGTTATAGCAACTACTCTAATTACGGCAGCAGGATATATTATTAATGATTATTTCGACCGAAAAACAGATTTAATTAACAAACCTTACAAAGTTATTGTAGGACGTTTTATAAAAAGACGCGCTGCAATGATATTACACATCATTTTTAATGGTATAGCCATTTTTTTAGGTATATATATTTCATATAGCAGCCACCTTAAATCAATGGCCATTATATTTGTACTTGCCACAGGGATATTATGGTTTTATTCAACACAGTATAAAAGACAAGTTTTGGTGGGAAATGTTATCGTTGCTTTAATGACAGCAGCAGTACCTATGTTGGTTGTATTATTTGAAATTCCATTACTGAACATTGAATATAAAAGTATATTGGCTACAACAAATTTAAATTTGAATTATATTTTTTACTGGGTTTCCGGATTTGCCTATTTTGCTTTTTTCACAACACTAATACGAGAAATTGTAAAAGATATTGAAGATCTGGAAGGTGACCAAGCCTATGGAAGGAAATCCTTACCGATGGTAATAGGTATACGTTTAACAAAAGTAATTGTGGTTTTCATTTCTTTAACGATTGTGGCCT